>DVIO01000147.1 GCA_018711205.1 Candidatus Avamphibacillus intestinigallinarum
ATTATATGCACCGTTTTATCGATTGAAATTAAAGCACATAGCTGTAGCAGCTATATTTTTACTCCATAATGAAATCATTGATTATGTGTATGGCATGATGCCTTCCTATGCTTCTCTTGAAATCTACTCAAATGAAATTGGCTATTTTACATTTTGGTTAAGTATTTTCTCAATATGGCTCACTTATAAACTTACAATTGGAAGAAATAAAACAATAAATGAATAGTGTTAACTTCTTACCATCTCACATATGTTAATTATAGATGACTTATATGTGAGGTGATTTTTTGAGAAAATGGATCAAAAGGAACCCTGGCAAAAGTTTAATGATAGTGCTTGGTATGTTTTTAGTTATCGTGACTTATTTATTTATAATTAATACATTTAATCACGACGGTCAAACGATTAAAGACGATAAAATCATTCATATATATAGCTTGTCCTCGTTATATTGGATGATAGGTATTATTGGAGGATGTATTTTAATCACTTTAATATATGTTAGTGTTAAAAAATATCGAGCCCTACATAAGCATAAAAAGGAAAAATCGAATAGTTGACTAAATGACTTATATTCAATAATATTAATGTATTAAGTAAATATTTGTGGAGGAATGTAAATGTCTGGAATAGGTGGTTATTTAATATACATTGCTTTACTACTGATTATTCCAATTTGGGCACAAATGAAAGTGAAAAGTGCTTACTCAAAGTATTCAAAAATTGGAACGTCATCACAAATGACGGGTGCTGATGTGGCACGTAAAGTTTTAAATGATAATGGATTATTTGATGTAAGAATTGAAGAGGTAAGAGGTCAATTATCAGATCATTACGACCCAAGAGAAAAAGTTGTACGACTATCTTCAGATAATTATCATGGCACATCTATGGCATCTTCTGCGATTGCAGCACATGAAGTAGGACATGCAATTCAAGATGCTGAAGATTATGCGTTTTTACGCTTTCGTCATGCGTTAGTTCCAGTAGCGAGTTTTGGCTCTAACATATCTTATTTCCTAATATTCGCTGGTTTTATCTTTGGTATGTTAAAATTGGCATTAGTTGGTATCGTATTTATGTCAGTTGCTGTTTTATTCCAACTTGTAACGCTTCCAGTGGAATTTGATGCGTCCAGCCGAGCAATGACACAACTCGTATCAACAGGTATTATTCGAAATGATGAAGAAAGGGAAACAAAGAAAGTGTTGGATGCTGCAGCATTAACGTATGTAGCCGCAGCACTTGTTGCACTACTTGAATTGGCACGCTTTGTTCTTATGTTCCTCGCTAGTAGAGATTGATTGTATAGTCAATCATATAAAATAAAGTTACCATTATGAAGCAAACACCTTAGAGGTCATCTGACATCTAAGGTGTTTTTAATTGCAAATGCATTTAATGATGTAATGGATTTTTATTTTCATCTAACGTAAAACCTTCACCAATTACTTCATGAACTGTTGTCAGTGCAACAAATGCATGTGGATCTATCGAATTGATGACATTTCTAAGACGGACAACCTCATTTTTACCAACGATACAATACAAAACATCTCGATTTTCTCCAGTGAAGTGTCCAGTGGCTTTGAATACAGTGACGCCACGGTCCATTTCTTGCATAATTGTATCGGCTAATTCTGTACTATGATTGGAAATAATCGTTGCGCCTCTTGCCGAATAAGCCCCCTCCTGCATAAAATCAATAATTCTTGATGCGATATAAACTGCCACTAAAGTATACATCCCCTGAACAAGATCTAATACGAGGAAAATGGATAATGTGATCACACAGAAATCAAATGTGAACATGGTTTTCCCCATACTAATTCCGAAATACTTATGAATGATACGGGCAATGATGTCTACACCACCAGTTGTGCCTCCATAACGAAAGATGATTCCCAAGCCAACGCCGATAAATACACCAGCAAATAATGCTGCTAATGTCATATCGGATTGTAAATACGTTTCAAAGTGTTTGATTTGAAAGAACCATAAAAATATCGAAACAGATAACGTCCCAATGACAGTGTAAAAGAAGCTTTGTCTACCGAGTATTTTCCAACCAATTAAAAAGATGGGCACATTTAAAATAATATTAGAAATAGCTGGATCCCAACCCCACTTAAAATATAATAGTAATGTAATACCCGTAAAACCGCCTTCACTTAAATTATTTTGCATATTAAAGTGAACAATTCCAAATGCGAAAATAATGGCACCAAATATAATAGCAATGATGTTTTTAATTTTCATGTGAATAATCAAAAATCTCCCTCTTATTGTTTAATATAAAGCTACTTATTTATAAGTATAGTCAAAATGGTTAATTTGAACAATTTTAACGGTTAAAAAGTTTGTCAAACCTGCATCTTTTCGATAACATTATAGATAATTCATTAATAGTTAACTTGGCTAAAATATAAATAATCATACAAAAATAAGCTTAGTATTGTTTTAAGTAAAAAGTAAAAACTACATATATACTTTAGGAGGCAATTATCATGACAACAAAAATTATTGTAGCAGGTCCACGTGGGAAAATGGGAAGTGAAGCAATTGAAATGATTCGTGAAACAGAAGGTTTTGAGCTTGTTGCTTGTTTAGATAGAAAAGGTAGTGATGTTGGGGATAAGATTTTAGATGTACCGGTGTTTCATGATCCGGAAACATGTTTTACAGAAGTGGATGCAGATATATTAGTTGATTTAACAACTCCGCAGGTTGGCTATGCACATACAGAGGCAGCTATTAAACATCATATACGTCCAGTTGTGGGAACGTCTGGTTTTACAAATGACCAAATTACAGAATTAAAAAAATTAGCAAAAGAACATAATGTCAGCGGGATTATTGCTCCGAATTTTGCTGTAGGAGCTGTTTTATTAATGAAATTTTCACAACTAGCTGCTAAATACTTCCCAGATGTCGAAATTATCGAGAAGCATCATGATCAAAAATTAGATGCTCCATCTGGAACAGCAATGAAAACGGCAGATATGATTACGCAAGTACGTGAACCGAAAAAACAAGGTCATCCAGATGAAAAGGAAACATTAGCTGGCGCTAGAGGTGGAGACGTTGAAGGCGTTCGAGTTCATAGTGTACGTCTACCTGGTCTAGTGGCACATGAAGAAGTTATTTTCGGAGGAAAAGGACAAATATTTACGTTAAAACATGACTCAATGAACAGAGGGTCATTTATGGATGGCATTAAACTATCTATAGAGGAAGTATTGAAGAAAGATGAATTGATTTACGGATTAGAAAATATTCTTTAATATCATTTCAGAAAACATTCTGAAAAACAACGAAGGTGGTATGTTATGAATATTGCTCTCATCGCTCATGATAGTAAAAAAGAAGAGTTGATTTATTTTGCAATTGCGTACAAACATGTATTGGCAAGGAATCAGTTATACGCTACTGGTACAACTGGGAGAAAAATCATTGAAGCGACAGGACTTAATGTGACGTGTTTTCAGTCTGGTCCGTTAGGTGGAGACCAACAAATTGGCGGTATGATTGCAAATGATGAAATGGATGTTGTCATATTTTTCAGAGATCCATTAACAGCTCAACCACATGAACCTGATGTAAGTGCACTCATGAGACTTGCAGATGTTCATTACATTCCACTTGCGACAAATCTGGCTACCGCAGAAATTTTAATTAGCGGTTTGGAGCGAGGAGAGTACAAATGGCGAGAAATCGTAAAATCACACAAAATCCACAACAAAAAGAACTAAAAAAAATAGGTATCACTTGTTATCCTTCTGTTGGTGGCTCAGGTATTATTGCGACTGAACTTGGAATGCTTTTGGCAGATAAAGGATATGAAGTACATTTTATTACGTCAAGTATGCCATTTCGTTTAAATCAAGTTCATCCGAAGATTTTTTATCATGAAGTTGAATTAAATAATTATCCAGTATTTCAATATCCTCCTTATGATTTAGCGTTAGCGTCAAAAATGGCTGAAGTTATTGATCAGGAGCATTTAGATATTTTGCATGTACATTATGCAATGCCTCATGCGATTAGTGCTATTTTAGCGCGTGAGATATCAAATCACGACATAAAAATTGTGACCACTTTACATGGTACAGATATTACTGTGTTGGGAATTGACCATACGTTTAAAAAAATGATTAAGTATGGACTGGAATCCTCAGATGCCGTTACAGCTGTATCAAAAGATTTGGTCCAACAAACGAAAGAAATGCTTGAAACAGAGAAAGATATCGAAGTTGTGTATAATTTTGTAAATGAAACAGAGTATTATAAAAAAGACTCAACAGATATAAAACGAGAATTTGGTATTTCACCCGATGAAAAAGTTCTAATTCATGTGTCTAACTTCAGAAAGGTTAAACGAATTCAAGATGTTATCAAAACATTTGCCGGTGTTCGTAAGAGATTAAAAGCTAAATTATTACTAGTTGGGGATGGACCGGAATACACGGAGATGTTGGAATATGTGAAACAACTACAGATTGAGGATGATGTTTTGTTTTTAGGTAAGCAAAATAATATAAGTGCACTGTTTTCGATTTCTGATTTAAAATTATTGTTGTCGGAAAAAGAAAGCTTTGGACTTGTTTTACTGGAAGCAATGAACTGTGAAGTCCCTTGTATTGGAACAAA
>DVIO01000148.1 GCA_018711205.1 Candidatus Avamphibacillus intestinigallinarum
GCCTTTTCCTAAATGGTTATGAACGAGTTCAAGTTCTTCTCCACCTTCGATTAGGCGAGCACGTTCGAATTCAACCCATTGGCCAAATTGTTTCACCCAATGTGAAATCTCTGTCGCCAATTGAGACGAAATGGGCAAATGCTCTAGTTTTAAATTCTCTCCACAATGATTACAAAAAATAGGTGTCTTATCGAGATTTGCTTCTATTTTTAACTTTTTTGTTTGTAGTTGATTACAATGACATACCATATAATCCCTCTTCTCTGTTGAAGTCGATTATCTTGTTCGTTAAAATTACAGCTCTTCTATATTCTTCGGATCGAAAATTCATTTTTAGAGGGTGTTACATGTTTTTGTTCTTAAATTATTTAGCGTTTTTTTCATTTCTGCTTCATACGCAGATGAGCTAAGTAAGTCATTACACCTACTTAGCTCCTACAATGTCATTATGCTTCTGTTGGAACAGGTTTATCCTCTTTTAAGAAAAGTACTGAAATAAATCCAATGAGCAATAACCCGGCAGCTAGATAAAATCCATTTGCCATACTTTCTGTTTGATCGTAGATAAATCCAGTGATATACGGCGCGAGAATCGAAGCACACATCCCAATGAAGTTATACACACTGAATGCTGTACTGTACGCCGACTTCGGTGCATTATTGGCCACTACAGCAATCAGGACAGGATTCGTACTGATCTTCCCAACAATCCCGTACAAGATAAGCGCTGTATATAAAATCGCCATACTTTCAAAATAAACAATAGAAGCTGTTGCTATAAAAGCAAGTGGTAACATAATCATTAAAACTGGACGACGTCTACCAAGACGGTCAGATAAGTAACTAAAGAATATCGAACCTGGAATAGCAGCCCATGGAAGTAATGATGATACAAAAGCAATATTTCCACCGGTAATATTACGTTCGTTCTCTAAATAATACGGTAGCCAAGTTAAAATCATGAAAAACCCATAAATTGAACAGAAAATGGTAATATACGAAAGAATTAAGTTGCGGTTTTTAAATAATGATAAAAATTGAAACGGTTCTTTTTCATCTCCATTTTCATCTAATTCAGGCTCAGGTTTGGGACGCTCTTTAATAATTTTGGCCATGGCAAGCGATACGAGAATAATCGGAACCGCCATGATATAAAAAGGCACTCTCCAACTAAAACCCCATTCTAATGTGACATAACTCGATATATAAAAACCGATTGATGTCCCAAAGGCCATTCCACTATTAATAATGGCACTCCCTAATGTAATTCGACGCTCCGGAATCGCTTCTGAGGAAACGGCGTATTGCGGACCATAATACGTCCCCTGTGCAGCCCCTACAATAATCCAGGCTGTTAAGAAATATACGAAAGTTGTCGTCATACCTGTAAAGGCAACGAATAGACCAAAGAGAAGAAATCCAGGGACTAATACTTTTTTCTTGCCAATTTTATCCCCGAGTATACCTGAAGGAATTTGTAACGCGGCGTAAGCTAAGAAGAAAACACTCATGATGAGGCCGAGTTGTTTTTTATTCAACCCAAATTCAAGTTGAACTTCACCCATTAAGGGTGCTAATATTTGCCTTGCAGCATATAAAACCACCCAACCGAAGAAGAAGACAGTAACGACTTTAAACCAATACGGAATTCTTCCCGATTGTGCTTTGTGTAATTGTTTCTCTTCATTCATAGAAAAACCTCCCTAATCTGTTAAACAAAGTACTATAAATCCGCTTTGTTTCCTTAACAAATCATTTTATAACAGAAGGAAAGACTTATAAGTCTTTTTAACTATGTGTGTAATTGACTTAAAATGATTTGTTACTATGTCGCTTCCCTTTAACCCACGATATACACATGTTTTTCATATTTAATTATAAATATTTGTTATTACTTATGTATATTCCCTATTGTTTCTTTTGTTGCTTAAAATCATTATTTCTTTAAAAAAGTAGTCTTTTTATGATTAGAAATACTCAGGTCAAACGTATTCAATATGTTGTTCTTAATAAAATGATATTGTGAAAACATAGAAATCCTGTCTTACGATATGATTCTTATATTTTATGTTCAGTTGAATTGTTTTAACTGTGATTTTTTTTAAAATTATAGATTTTTAAGGTAGGATTATTCATGAGGGGGTTCAGATAAGTATAGTTGAAATCTAACTACCATTTATATTGATTGAATAAAAGCCAAGTCCTCTTCAGACTTGGCTTCTCTCTTCATATATTTATATTCTTCTTAAAAACATAGCTTACCTTTTCATACTCCATTTTATCTTCATAAAAATGATGTGCCTTTTCACGTTGGATACCCGATGATAATGCAACATTTTCATAATCATGTTCCTTCGCCCAATTTTCAACATAAGCGAGTAGTTGCGCCCCTAATCCCGAAGAACGCTCTGTTTCCTTCGTTACTAAATCACACACCCAAACAAAACGACCGTAGTATAGTGTAATCATTGGTTTAAAGCCAACAACGGCAGCAATTTCATCAGCAACATATAAAGCGAAGATCTGGTACATATCTCTTGATTGCGCCTCTAATACAAGTTTAAGATACGTTTCTTTGTCTAAATGCGTACGCAATTCACGCATAACTGGAAAAGCCGATAAGATTTCTTCTTCTGATTTAAGTTCTTTAATAATCGATGATGGCATCATGTCATTCCTTTCAATTTGTCGTTAGGCTCTCTCTTGCTTAATCGAGCAACTCAGTATGATTATTTAAACACACCCATTTTCATATGAATATAGTAACCTTTAATAGGGTTAAAGTCTTTCAGGCAAGTGATGCTTATACATATCAACAGCATCCGTATGTGATTTCAAAGTGTCTAATGTAATCGGATGCGGATTCACATAAATGGTTGGATAATCTACTTCATCAGCGGATGTATCTATGTCAAACGCCAACTGTTCCTGGTCAACGGAAAATGCCGCTTCGATTCCAGGCTTGTTTCCTCTCGCATCTAACCGGATCCATTTATCCATAGATTCTATATAAACGGCATTTAATGCATGAATACAATATCCTTGCTCTGGCTTATCAAAGAGCATTAATCGTTGATAACAAAAGCCCACTGGAATGCCTTCTCTTCTTAATAAGGCTGCAAGGACATTCGCTTTTGCGTAACAGATCCCCTCTTTATATTCCAAAACTTCTGAGGCCCGACATGTCACTCTGCTTCCTTGAATATCCCAAGAGTGGGCGATTGTATCTCTAACAGCTTGAAAAGCAAGCTTTATCTTTTCGATGTCTGTTTGCCCTTGATGAAATAAACGACCCGCATATCGTTCTATGCTTGGGTCGCTGAAGTCGACTTCTGCTGTTTCTTGTACATAATCTTGTAGATGATTTGATTCGCATACGAGTTGCATATTTTCCTCCATTCCTTAATCGGCTTGTAGCCTTTCTAAGCGTTCTTTTAGGTTACTCATGAACGAAATAATTTCAAAATGAACTTCTGCAAAATCTTTTGCACTTTGTTTTTCACCTGTATGTAATTGTTCTAACCATTCCTGAATTAATCCTAAAATGGCAGACGTTAAAAAGGCAACGATATACTGTTTGAACAACGGGTTATGCTTTGTAGGTACATCAGCAAGAAGATATGTTTCCATCATGTCACGGATCACATCTTTTATTTGTTTGTTGAATCTAGGGTCACCATTTTCACCGAGGATTATATGCAACACAGATGCGTATTCTTCAATAAAATAAAATATTTGTAAAAACGGTGGATATAGCTGTTTTGTACGCAATGACTCTAGTATGCCTTCAGGTCTAATTTGACGAACCCTTTGCTTAAATAGAGTTAACATATTCTCTTGCACCGTGGACATTAGGGCGTATTTATCCGTATAGTGTCGATAAAATGTACCGCGATTCACTCCTGCTTTATCTGCAATTTGTTTTACAGTAACATGTTCAAAACCATGTTCACCAATCAGTTCAATGAATGTATTTTCAATCCGTCTTCGCGTTTCCTCTACCATCTGCTTGTGAATATGTCCCATCTCGTACTCCTTTACTGAACACTTTACATAGTATTGTTTATTGTATTTGATTTCATCCTAGATTAACATAACATTACATGCAACACATTGTTGCACACTTTCTAACAAAAGAGGTGTCAAACATGGAAAACGTAATCGATTTATCTCAGATTTCTAAATCCTTCAAAGATAAAACCATCATTGATGACATTGACTTGAGCATTCATGAGGGCGAAATTTTTGCATTACTCGGTCCATCCGGCGGTGGTAAAACAACGTTGATTAAAATGATCATCGGTATGTTACGGCAAGATAAAGGGACGATTCGTATATTCGGAAAACCGATTAAAGAAGCAGCTCAATTACAACAAATCGGATATATGGCACAACAAGATGCCTTATATGAAGCACTTAGTGGTGGGGAAAATCTTAATTTTTTTGCCAAACTGTTTCGTTTACCAAAAGACAATAGACAAGAGCGCATCGCCTATGCCGCCGACCTTGTACAATTAACTGATCAGTTAGATACACGTGTACGTTTTTATTCTGGAGGTATGAAACGAAGATTATCACTAGCCATCGCATTAATTCAAAACCCTCAGCTATTAATTTTAGATGAACCTACAGTTGGAATTGACC
Source organism: Candidatus Avamphibacillus intestinigallinarum (assembly GCA_018711205.1). Taxonomy (GTDB): domain Bacteria; phylum Bacillota; class Bacilli; order Bacillales; family Amphibacillaceae; genus Avamphibacillus; species Avamphibacillus intestinigallinarum. Next base: position 4,645 of record DVIO01000148.1, read on the forward strand.
CGATTCTAAAAAAATCAATTTGGCGAGAATTCGAGCGTCTTAAGCGAGAAGAACGTAAGACGATTCTCATTACAACGCACGTGATGGATGAAGCTGAACGATGTGATACTGTAGCCATGTTACACAATGGAACAATCATTGCAAATGGTGCACCACGAGATTTAAAAGAAACATATCATGCCGATCATTTCGACGACGTGTTTTTACGAGCCGGGGGTGAAGATGCATGAACATATTAAACCTTGTAACAAGAATTCTCCAAGAAATGATTCGAGATAAACGAACACTTGCCTTACTATTTTTAGCGCCTATTTTTATTCTGACCCTGATGCATTTTATTTTTGATACAAAAGAGTCTGATGTGTCGCTTGTAGCAACAATCGATCAACCAGCTATTGAAAAAAGTCTGGAATCCTCACAACTCGACGTCACCATAGCTTCAACATACAGTAAGCAAAAAATGGCTGAGCATGACATCGATGGTTGGTTAGATCAGACAGGCAAAACATTTCAACTTTATTTATTAAATAATCGACCCAGTCGTTCAGAGGCTGTACAAATACAATTAAAACAAGCTCTTACGTCACAAACCAACTCTATTCCGCTCGAAACAACCTATGTATATGGCGACCAAGATACAAACTTGTTTGATACATTCAGTCCTATGCTCGTTGGTTATTTTGTCTTCTTCTTCGTATTTTTAATTGCAGGGATTGCCTTACTCAAGGAACGCACCAATGGTACACTTGAACGGCTGCTAGCTACCCCAATTAAAAGATATGAAATTGTGTTTGGCTACGTCGTTGGCTACGGCCTACTAGCCCTTATCCAAACGTTAATTGTCGTTTTTTACGCAACAGGTATTTTGGATATTGTTTCAAACGGTTCCATTTGGTATGTCTTACTCATTAACATTGTCACAGCATTTGTCGCATTATCCTTAGGCACATTGCTGTCAAGCTTTGCCGCATCAGAATTTCAAATGATGCAATTCATTCCCTTAATCGTCATACCACAAGTATTCTTTACCGGCATATTCCCATTAGATGGTATGGCAGACTGGCTACAAAGCCTTGGTAAAATCATGCCTTTATATTACACGTCTGATGCTTTACATGCTGTGATGTATAAAGGATTAGGGTTTCGTGATATTTGGTTAGATATCACATTACTAATTGGTTTTGCGGTGTTGTGTATCGTGTTGAATATATTCAGTTTGCGAAAACACCGTAGCTTTTAATAAAGGATACTTTCTATTTATCAATATTAAAAAGGAGCCTTCTAGATGTCCTGCACCCTAAAGTTAAATTTAAACTTAGCTTTAGAGGTACACATCAAAAAAGTGCTCCTTTTCTTATCTTTAGTGCTCGGGCAATATAGCTTCTTCACTCCGGCTATGAATCTCATTCACAATGAGCAACGCTCTAAACTTATGAAGATGTTCCTGTTCAATCGCTTTCTTTTCTGGCACATCTTTTTCCAGTTCTGACACGAGTTTTCGTAAAATATCATGATCACGTGTGAGCTGAATAATATCGTCTCTTAACGCCGGCTCTTTTTCTTTCATTTCATGATATAATCCACCTTCTTCTTCCTCTGAATCTGCATGTGCAATGACACGTGTTTGCCAAAATTCAATCAACATTTCTCCTGCCTTCAAACATTCCTCAGCACGTTGTTCCTCGAATAATCGCTCAACAATTTCTGTTAATTCACTTGCCTCGGCATGAGCTCCATCATGAATTGATTTATGCGAATGCTGCTTTCGTAAAGCGGGTCCTACCATTATTATAGTGCCTCCTCGTATAAGATTATTGAATTGTCTTTTTTTCTTGTTTTACAGGTCGATTGCTACGATACACGACATAATTTCTACGTAAATATCCAAGTGGTAAGCTGAATACATGTACTAAACGTGTAAACGGCCAGATAGCAAATAATGCAAACGCCCCTAATACATGAAGCTGAAATCCAAGAGGTGCATAAGCCATTAATTCTGGCATGGGTCTAAATATCAAGATGCCTCGTATCCAAGGTGAGATGGTTTCACGATAATCAAACGAGCCACCTGATACGGTATAACCAACTGTACTACTGAAACCAACGAGTACGACAGCTCCTAAAACAACAAGTGAAACATAATCACTGACTGAACTGTTTTTGGCTACTCTTCTAATCGACACACGACGTGTAAATAGTGCTAAACCACCAATTACAGTAGCCACCCCAGCAAGTCCGCCTAACCAAAATGCTCCAAAATGATACATATCATCCGTGATTCCAAGCCAATCGTAAAAAGCCTTAGGCACGAGCAAACCAGCTACATGTCCGAAGAATACAAAGATGATACCCCAGTGAAAAAATGTACTTCCAAACTTCAAACGCTTTTGCTCTAAAAATTGACTCGATTTCGCCGTCCAGCTAAATTGATCTTTGTTATAACGATAAATATGCCCAAGGACAAAAATGGTTAGCGAAATATATGGGAAAACGACCCAAAGAAATAAGTCCATTTTCGGCATGTTCTTCCAACCCCTTATTTAACCAAATGTGGGTAACACTTAAATCATATGGCGGTCTTGCTCCAGCAAAAGCTGAAGCAAGCCACATTTAAGATACATGCATTTCATTTAATACATAGCGTGAATTCTCGATACAAGCTTTCAATAAAAAGCTATATGGACTATCTTGTTTCGCCAACACTTTTTCGAGCTGGATGATTGATTTCAAATGAAGTTTTAGCATACGTTTTACATGTTCATCTTCAGCGATCGCTAGAAATTCCAAGACCATCGGTAAATAATCTGGCATTTCCGTTGTATCCATTTCGACATCTGACTCTCTAAAGAGCTGGCGTAATTTCACCAGTGCCTCGCCACGTTCTCTTGAATCCTTAAAGACATGAAACGTAAGATGTAGCGATACGACTCCGTGATAATCAAAGGTATTCACATACTGCTCACATACTTCTTCCCACGGTGTGTATTCGAGATAATTTAAAAACTGTTCAAAATAGGTACGAAAGATTGGGTTTTCAAATGATGCGATTTCTTCACGCAATTCGGGTAACCCATCCATCCATTCATATTCTGGATATTCAAGAAAAACTGAAATAAGCTTATAAATTTTTTGTTGGGTCGAATTCATCTAATTCCCTCCAGAAACCACTCTCGTAGTAATCTAGTGGATCAGATGCTGCTCCGCCACCCATACAACTACGGCAACCGTCCATAAAGTCGAATCCAGCACTACCTTGATGTTCATACATATTATCGGTTTCTTCACGATGTGATTTCGGAATCACATAACGATCCTCATATTTCGCAATCGCTGACAAGTGATACATTTCTCTCGCCATTTCCTCTGTCATACCCGCTTCTTTTAGTAAATTCATATCATACTCTTTTCCAAGTTCATCTGCTCGCATAAACGTACGCATGGCAATTAATTTCTTCAGTACATTCCGAATAACTTGTGAATCGCCAGCACTGAACATGCTCGCTAAATAATCAATTGGAATTTGGAATTGATTAATCGTTGGAAAAATAACATTCGGACTTAGTGTATCAATTTGACCACCTAATGCGTTCATAAATGGACTAAGTGGCGGCACATACCAAACCATTGGCAATGTACGATATTCTGGATGAAGTGGTAGAGCAATGCGTTGTTCCACAGCCATTTTATAAATCGGCGAGTTTTTTGCCGCTTCTAACCAATCTTCAGAAATCCCTTGTTTTAATGCTTCCTTTTGTACCTCTGGATCATGTGGATCTAAAAATGTATCTAATTGTGCTTCATATAAATCTTTATCATTTTCAACAGATGCTGCTTCTAACACCTTATCTGCATCATATAGTACGATCCCTAAATAACGCAGACGCCCTACACAGGTTTCGGAACAAATTGTCGGGTCCCCATTTTCAATTCTCGGGAAACAAAATGTACATTTTTCTGCTTTATTTGTTTTCCAGTTAAAATACACTTTTTTATAAGGGCAACCTGACATACAAAAGCGCCAACTACGACATGCATCTTGATCAACGAGCACAATTCCGTCTTCCTCACGCTTATACATAGCACCTGATGGACAAGACGACACACATGACGGGTTCTGACAATGTTCACAAATACGTGGCAAATACATCATAAAGGTTTCTTCAAATTCAAATTTAATTTGTTCATCTAAATGATCCATGTTCGGATCTTGTTTACCTGTTTCATGAACGCCCGCTAAATCATCTTCCCAGTTAGGCCCCCACGTAATATCCATATATTCACCCGTTAGCTGGGAGATTGGACGTGCTACAGGTTGGTGTTCACGTCCTGGACTATAAATTAATTTCTCATAATCATATGTCCACGGTTCATAATAATCATCAATGTCTACCATGTTTTTATTATAAACAAAGTATCAATTTCCGATTATCTTTTGAATTCTTCTTAAATGCTCGTATAGCCTTATTTTATTGGCTTTCGAGCATTTTTACTGTCGGTAGATACTTCTCGTTTCTTTGCACATTTCCTTATGGCTTAGCTGTCAAAAGTGGTAAAGAAGTAGTAAATTCATTTATTACTACTAGGCAGCAATTTGTTCCTGTTGCTTTCCTTTTTCCAAGCGTTTCACTTCTGCCATTGCGGAATCGAATGTAGCGTGTGCGTAATAGTTCAATGTCATGGTTATATTTGCGTGTCCCATGATGTACTGCAATGCTTTCGGGTTCATGCCTTCATTTGCATAATTGGTACAGAATGTATGTCGCAAAATATGTGGCGTGATGTGTGGTAACTTATCCTCGTTATACTTGTTGTACTTCTTCACAAGATTTTTCAACATAGAGTAATAATCACTTGATGTTTTAGGATAATCCTTTCTATTAAGGAAGAGAAAGTCACTATATCCATCAATCTCCACATGCTTACCATTTTTACGCTTTGCTAACACTCGTTGAAATGCTTGATAGGCTTCTTCAACCATAGGAACTTGACGCTCACCATTTTTGGTTTTTGGTATTTCAATGTAGTACCCAATTTCCGTATCTCTCAATAGCTGATGGTCTACATGGATAAGACGATTTTTAAAATCTAAATCTGAAAGTGTCAAACCACCAAACTCTGAAATACGAAGTCCTGTTTTTAAGAGTATCAGAATTTCATCATGATTTTTACTATAGGTCTTATCAGCTTTCGCAAAGGCTAACAGTTTTTCTCCCTGTTCCTTTGTTAACGCAATTTTAGGAACCGTATCATCATCAATAACCGTATTCAGTTGAAAATCAAATGGATTCTTCCGAACATAATCATCTTGTATGGCAATGTAGAATGAAGCCTTTAACGAACGCTTATAGTTATTGATGGTTGAATAAGCAAATCCATTCTCACTCATTCTAATAGCCCATTCCTTAGCGTCAGACGGTTTAATACTGTCAATGCTTCTGACACCTAACTTGTCTTTCTCTAAAATATCCATAAGGTATTTACGCCCAGTTTGAGTGGGCTTTCTAACCTTTGGTCTTTGAGCATTTTGTTTGGCATAGAGCTGGCAAAGTGTCATTTTCTTACCCACAACATCAATACCATCATGAATATCTTTCTGTATCTCTGCTATTTTCTCTCGAAGTGAAACACAATCACGTTTTCCTGCTGGTATTCTATCAGTAGGTACAAGTTTCCATGAATAAACAAATTGTGGCTCTCCGAATGTATCTACATACTTGTATAAATATCTTCCGTCTTTCCGTTGGCTCTCTCCAGTTTTTAAGATTCGACCTTTGTTGTCCCGTCTTTTTTCTGACATGACAATTGCTCCTTTCCTTATATGGAAAGAGCCTTGATACGACTTAAGACGATCATATCATATACAAGACCCTTAAACGACTAAATAACATCTAATTTATCGATCACTTTTTCAAATTGTTTCCGCTTAATCTGCACACGATTACCATTCATGATGAGCCAGCTTTCATGTTTGTTTTCTTCTGCTAAGCGTCGCAGTTTGTTTTCGCCAATACGAAAATACTTTGCAGCTTCTTCTATCGTTAAGGTATAACGTTCCCAAATGGGTACATCTATTTGTTTCATAGAATTCTCCTTTCCAATCATTTGTAAGATTTTATCAACATTGTTTTACAAACAATCAAACAGCTTTAGCAAAGCTCACAGGATTTTCACCTCTACATGGTTTTCATGTAGCCATACCCATTGCCTGCGACGTTTTTATCACGTTCGGACTGTGGCTGTATGGGAGTATCATTATCACGATAAGAAAGTCATGGCAGTAATCTTGCTAAGGATTACTTACAAAGCACTAATAGAGATCGCTCGCTGTCTTTCAAGGTCATGGCGTATCAGTTCATCGGCTCTTTTCTTATCGAAACGTATTTGATTGCTTTATTCTGTTGTCAAAGAACATTGGCTTATCAGCCTATCGAAATATACTGGAAACAGTATGCTTGGATAGAATGATAAACTTTTAGCTAGGAAGCGTGTAACGCTTCAACACGCTTCCATGAATGGCGACGTGCTTATTTGATTTCAAAGGACAAAATTTTGGTAATTAGTCGTGTTTGTATTCTACCTCGCAACGCTTCGTCCACGATCATATATTGATTCCCATATTCATCTTTCATGGGGCGTAGAGAGCGTTTGGTAATATAACCTCGGTAGTGTTTGATAATGCAGTTAATTGCTTCTGTATCACCATCTGAAGCCTGTACAATAAGAGAAAAAGGAACCGTAGGATAAGTTGTTTTCATTCGGCATGCTCCTTCATAAATTTTTTAATAAAGGCTAGTCCACTAGTTCGATGGCGGTAGATTGTCGAACGATTTACTTTTAGTAACTCTGCAATTTCTATATCGCTCATATCCATAAAGTAATACAGCAAAATGATATTCCGTTTTTTATTTGTCAGATTCCGTAAGGCTTCACTTAGCAAATCACTTTCTACACCAATGCTTAAACCATATAGCGTAAAAACTTGTAAATCAGTAGCATAGTGATCAACAGTAGAGAACTGATTCACAAGATAATCTCCTGTATCAGAGAAGGAAACTTCTTGTTTTGAAATTCTTGATAGATGTCTGAAATAATCTATACGTTCATCTTCCATCCCACGTTTACAGAGATAATCAAACTGATTTTCTATAGTTGTTTGAAAAGAAGATGGTTTCATCATTTTCACCCCCTTTTGTGTTATGAAAGGAAGTGAGCTATGCTCTTTTGTCTCCCTTTGTAGTAAGTCCCGACACGAAAGGGCTATTTGTTGCGTTTTTGATGAAACTATTAAAAAAGGTTTTAGAAAACAAAAAAACACATAAACAGATGATTCAATCCACTTATGTGCTTTATTAATTCTTTCTATATGTCCTAAAAAACCACATTGCAGGGTATTTTTATCCAATGTAGGTGGATAATCTTTTTTGACAAGATTTCCAAAAGCAAATATTGCAGCTTCTCAATATATTGCATGACGACTACCTCCTAAAAGTCGCCATCTCTTTGAAAAAATATAGATACATATACCAACTACCATTTCTATACAAAAAGAGAGACGACAGCTATTTAAACCGTCGTCTGGGAAATGGGATATACTTTTAAGGCATGAAAAGGGTACTGCCAGATAACGGTTTTTTTTATTGCTATCTGCCAGTAATTTTTCTTTGAATGGTATTTATAATGTGAATTGAGTAACCACATCATACGTTTTTCTATACCTGTTTCTTTTTTAATAGGAACAGTAAAATGTATAGAGGTGGTTTATCATGCGTAAAAAAGAAGATAAATATGATTTTAAAGCGTTTGGACAAGCAATAAAAGAAGCTCGTACAAAACAAGAATTAACTAGAGAACAGGTGGGAACATTGATAGAGATTGATCCACGTTACCTAACAAATATTGAGAATAAGGGACAACACCCAAGTATACAGGTTCTTTATGACCTTGTATCGTTACTTAATGTGTCTGTTGATGAATTTTTTCTACCCGATTCTGATAGGATGAAAAATACCAGAAGAAGGCAATTAGAAAAACAACTTGATAGTTTAACAGATAATGACCTTATTATTATGGAAAGCGTTGCAAACGGAATACTTAAATCTAAAAAAGGAAGAGAGAATTAAATTCTTCATTTATCATTTTTACACTATCATTCATGTTTTGATTTCTCTTCTGGTGTATTTTACTCACTTCTTAAAAGTAACGTTCTATCTCCAGAGTATAATAAATCGAATTTATGCATAGCTCTAGTACATGCAATATACAACAAACTTTTATCTAATTCAGTATGATAAGTTGGTTCATCAACAAAAGGAACAATAACTTGATCAAATTCTAAACCTTTTGCCATATGAGTAGAAGTTATTATAATTCCTTCGTGATATTCTTCGCTATCGAAACTTAGTAAATAAACATCCTTACTTAAATTTTTTATTGTTTGATTGACTTCCCTTGCTTGAACTTGCGTCTTACAAATAATTCCTAATGAATGAAATTCTGATTTTAAAAAACCATAAATCATTTTTTTAATTTCTTCAAACTCATATCTCATATTTTTACACTTTTTTATTTCAGGTCTCTCTCCATGTCGTTCAATAGGTGTTAATTTTATTAAAAAGTGGATATATTAATCTCAAATTATTGGCTTTGCGTCTGGCTCTGCAATCACAGTTACTTTAAACTGTTTTATTTCAATTAAACTTTCTTGTCTACATTTCGTACAATAGAGAGGGAAGTTTTTTATTCAGTATTTTCCCTCATTTTTAAACGTGTTTTATTTCCGCAAATAGGGCACAATATCCACTTGCTGTTTTAAAATAACCATATCCTCCTTTCCACTTTAACAACTCATAAATCCATTTCAAAAATCGTTCTAGTTCATCGCTAATTTATAATGAAAATCATTCAATCAAAATTGTTACTCTAATGAGTATTTTGCTTAATGTATCGTAAAAAAGAGCACCAAATGATGGAGGAGCATTATAAATTTATAGTGAATCATTTAATAGATTTTTTGATTTACTTGCACATTAACCCATATTTCTATAAAATGTATTTCATTTAACAAGAAACCTCAATTTATATAATAATATGAGATTCGTTAGTTAATTTTATTGAACATATATCGTACTTTATCTATCCTACTATTTGGACGGCGAGGCTGGTAAGCGGACTTAATAGTAGTGACCTGATACCCCTTTAACTCTGTTAAACAAACACTACGTCCGTTTGTAAAGAAAGTTAAATTATTACGATATTCTTGAATACAACGAGCTGGAATTTCTCCAATAAGAATGACCTCGTCGCTTTTCAGTTTAGTGTTTAAGATGTTTGCACAATATTTGGACGCATCGTTATATGCTCTCGAAAGATACTCCTGCGGTACATAAATTTTAAAACTAAGATATGGCTCTAATAATTCTGTTCCACTTTTTCTAAGAGCTTGCTCTAATACAATAGGTGCAAGCATTCGAAAATCCGCTGGTGTACTAACAGGGCTGTAGTATAAACCATACTTAAAACAGATTTTACAATCCGTCACATTCCAACCATATAATCCTTGTTCACAGCCATAGCGTATCCCTTCCATAACTGCATTTTGAAACGATTGATTTAAATACCCAAGAGAAACCAAGCTCTCATACTGTACGCCACTCCCCAATGGAAGCGGTGTTACAGATAGACCAATAGAAGCCCAGAAAGGATTTGGTGGTACTTCGATGTTAATGGTATATTCAGCTTTTTTTAATGGTCTTTCCATATAAATGACTGTTGGCTCTTTTGTTTCTATATCCACATGATACTTTTCTTGAATCAGAGCACAAATCACCTCCATTTGTACCTTCCCTAAAAAAGAAAGTACAATTTCGTGTGTAGTAGAATCCACATAATACTGTAACAATGGATCACTATCGGAGATTTCAAAAAGTGCATCCAGTAATATTCCTCTCTGTTCAGGTTTACAGGGCTCAATTGTTGTTTGTAACAGAGGGAGAGGATTTTCAGGAATTTCTCTTCGTGGTAATTGTTCTGTATTTCCAAGGACGCTATTTAATTTCAGAAATTCGTTTTTTAAAATGACAATTTCACCAGAATAAGCCTTATTAATCTTACATAATTCTCCACTTTCCGAGGTGTACATCTCTGTAATTCTTATTTTTTCTTTTTCCGATATTCTAACCGAATCTCTCAAATGTAATACTCCACTATAGAGACGCACATATACAAGACGTTGTCCTTCGTTCGAATATTCAACCTTGAAAACATTTCCGCAAAGTTCGTCCTGATTGCGATATGTGGATGAAAAGAATTTATTCGTAATTACTTCTATAAGTTGTTCAATCCCAACATTATTTTTTGCACTTCCATGATAAATAGGGTATAGAGAGCAGTTTTGAAATCTTCTGTTTTCCTCTTGTTCAAGTTCTAAAGTTTCCAATGGCTTTCCAAGTGTATATTTTTCTAATAGATAATCACTTCCTGCTATTACTGCTTCCCATTGTTCAGATTCAGTAAAATTCATTACACTCGTATTCGGAAGCAAATTCACATTCTGTTTAATTATGATTTCCTCAGAAAGTTTCTCCTTAATATTCTGATAAACAGCTGACAAATTGATTCCATTTTGATCAATCTTATTGATAAAAAATATTGTAGGTATACCCATTTTTCTGAGTGCATGAAATAATATGCGAGTTTGTGCTTGTACACCATCCTTTGCAGAAACAAGTAAAATTGCTCCATCCAAAACAGATAATGAACGATATACCTCTGCTAAAAAATCCATATGTCCTGGAGTATCTACGATATTCACTTTAATATCTTTCCATTGAAAAGATGTTATTGCTGTCTGAATTGTAATTCCTCGCTGACGTTCCAAAAACATAGTATCTGTTTTAGTTGTACCGCTATCCACACTTCCTAATTCTGCAATCGCTCCACTGTTATATAATAAACTTTCTGCCAAAGTAGTTTTTCCTGCGTCAACATGTGCTAAAATACCAATATTAATAATTTTCATGTACTTTTCCTCCATTCAAAAGCTCCAAAGAGCATAAAAAATCCCAGTGATAAACACTCTTATCACTGGGAAAATTGTACAATAATAAACATACAAAGCACACAGATATTCCCTGAACGCTTTATGATAAAAGTATTCTTAAATTGGGCACAAAAAACCAATCCCTATTTAAAAAGGGACATCCTATTATTTGTTCCCACTATCAAATTGACAGTTTATTTAAGAATACCTTGCCGCATGTTTATTATCTCCTTTTTGAATGGTAATTTAACTGTATCACATGATAATATACTTGTAAAGCCATTTATAACTTTCACCAAAAGAGTATGATGATTACAAAATAGTTGTGTCATAAACCAATTTTATCTTACAATCTTCCAGTTATCCCCGTTCTTTTCTAGTATCAAATCATTTGTGATACTAGCATTGCTTTGGTCTGTTTTTCGGGAACCTCACTGTCAACGATACCATGACTTGATTATCTCTGCGATTGTAAATAAGATTTACTAATTCTTGAAAGCCATTATCTTTTCTGATTGGCTTCAAAATCCCATCATTTACATAGCAGGTATTCGACATGCTGCACTTAGTGAACTAGCAAGTGGTAAATCTAATTGGAACACATAGATAGAATTGTGAAAGCGTTGGATATTAAAGATATGAATGATTTATTCCGTATTGAAAAAATAAAGAACAGCACGTATTTTCGCCAAATAGTCTTAAATACGTACTGTATAGTTTACTCTACAATCAACCAATTTGTATCTTTTTCTAAAGTTAATTCATACTGTGAAAGCTGTATTGCTTTTGTAGCTTCATCTAAATACTTCACTGTAACCCACACTTTAATCTGATTATCATTTTCTTGAAAAACTGGATTTATCAATTCAGAAAATGTATAATCCTTTTCGATAACTGGTAAAGCATTGTTCTTCACATAATAGGTTAATTCTTGTTGTGTTGCGGTAGGATAAGAAGCAAAAAATGTTTCTAAAAACTCGGTGACTTCTTCCATTGTTTCAGTTCCTACCGTATCATCACTGTTTACTTGGTCTGGTGTGAAATTAGATTTATTTGGACTGTTCCACAAGGTGGGATTTTGTATAATAACTAAATTTTCTTTTTCATCTTGATAGAGGGCAATGCAATAGGTGGCATTTGTTAAAGAGCTATCTTTATCTTCGGTAATTTTTTGCTCTACAGAATAAATCACTGAAAAAGTATTTTCCGTTTCTTCCGATACCGACCAAATATTTATATTTTGAACACTGGAACTGGTCGGAATATCCTCTCGAACCATTTCTGTATTTAAAGCTTGTAATTCTTCTGTCAGGTAGGCTGTCAGTTTTTCTGTTCGTTCTTTCAGTGCTTCTTCGGATTTATTTTCCCATGTGTAATAGGCTCTTATAAAATTCTCTGTAAAACTTTCGATAGCTGTTGTATCTACAATATGGCTTTCCACAACTTCTCTTTCATGAATCGTATGCTGGTCAATGGCAGTAAAGTTTTTATAGATTGCAAAGACAAGGCTACTGATTAATAGAATCCACAAAATAAGAACTGACTTTTTACGCTTCCCGACTGTTTTTACTTTTACCTTTTTTGATTTCTTTGGTGGCACTTGTTTTTCTTTTTTCTTAAAAGGGAGTTTCATATGATTCCAACCTTTCCTTAGTTTTTGATACGCCCTGCACCGACAAGATGATCTTGCCAATAATCTGTTGTTAAATCGGCATAACCAATCGGATCGCCTGCATTATACATTTGGTTTTCACCCACAATAATCCCCACATGTGTGATTTCATTTGCAGTACCATACGTGGAATGGAAGAAAACGAGATCGCCAGGTTTTGCTTCCGATAAAGAAATAGATTCTGTTGCTTCGTACTGCTCTTGTGCGGTTCGGGGAAGGCTAATCCCAGCTTCTCGATAGACCCATCGGGTTAATCCGCTACAATCAAATGACGTATTGGGATTATCGCCACCAAAAACGTATGGGAAGCCCTCGTACTTCAATGCTTCTTCCATGACCGCCTGAAAAGTGTCATCTTCAAAAGAAGGAGATTTACTGGAATCTGTAAGGTAAGGCTGCAATAAATCGACATAGAACATATTTCCATAGCTATAACGAAACCCGCCATTTTTCTCTACGGCAATGGGATTGCTATAGGAGACTTTATTTCCACCTGAACGTTCTTTCGCAAAGGATTCTGCCAATGCAAAGCTATATGCTTTTCCATTCTTCGCCATGTAATCAATAAAACCGCCACCAAAGTTATAGCTTTGTATGGCGGTTTCGGTATCTACTTCGTTTGCTTCGGCGGCTTGTAATAGCTCCGCAAAATATTTTGTTCCTTGTTCAATGGATTCTTCCGTACCTAACGAATTGGGAGATAGACCTAACGATTCGCTGCTCTGCATAACATCTTCGGCAGTACCACCACTTTCAACGGCGATAATCGCTAGCAAGATAGGAACATGTTCGCTTATATCGTATTCACTTGCGTAACGTTCTACCATTGGTTGATGTGCTAACACATCCTCTGATAACCCTGTGTTGTTTAGCTCATCAGAAAAACCTATATCCATCGACGTATCGAAATCCCCATCCTCGTCAGAAATAAAAATAGCGACAAACGCTAGTAATCCTAGAAATGCCAAAAAAGCAATCCCTCCAACAATCAACGTGATTTTCGCTTTTAAAAACATCATTAGCGTTTCCTCCTAACCGCATGTCGTTGACGGACAGGCTTTTGTCGTTGCTTTGTCCGTTTTCTAGGAAGGGAAGGACGTTGAATAATTCTTTTTTCTTTGGGCTGTAACGTTTGTTTTGGCAGCCGATTAGGATGTTGTTTCTTTTTTCTGTTAGTAGCTGTAGCAGTATAAGGTTGTTTTGCTTTTCTATTTTGCTTGTTGTTTAATGCTTGCGGGCTTTCTTTTCGTTCAGGTACTTGTCTTGGTTGGTTGTTAGGCACTATTTTGTCTTTCGGCTTTATTTGCTGTTTCTCTTTGGCTAGAGGGGAAACAGACTTCCTTTGTACTGTTTGTTTCTTGGAGGAATCTTTTTTAGTTTGTTGGTGATCCAATGCTTGTCGTCTTTCTGCAATGGTTTTTCGGTGCTTACTTGTCCGTTCTACATTTTCTCGCTGTCGGTTCTCTTTCGCTTGCGACATGCCTTTCTTAAATTCTTTGCCAGGTCGTTTGAGATTTTCTTTTCCTTGTGCGACAGCGTACTTTGCGGTTATTGGTAAATCTTTGACTTGCTGTTTTCGGTGTTGAATATTGGAACGTACCCGATTTTTGGTATCTAACATTTTTCCAGTCGATTGTCCGAGTTTCTGACTAAATGATTTTTTCTCTCCATTGTTGGATTCCTTCTGATTCTGCTTGTTAGCTGATAAACGCTGTAAAGGGCGTAAGGGAGAGAAGGAACGTTTCGTATTACCCGATGAACTCATTAATCTTCCCACCGCTGCCCCAGCGGTTGCTCCTGTTAAGGTACGTCCAATTGTACGCTGTAATCGACGGGTGCTTCGGTGAGCCATCTGTCTTGGACGACGCATAACAGTACGTCCGACTTGTTGACTGTCGCTACTTTGCAAGCGAAACATACTCATAATGTCGCCAAGCTTTAGGTAAATGCCTGCAAAGGTCACAATCTGCAAGAAGGCTATTAGAAAAAATGGATAGGTGCTGGTTAGGCTATACAACATGGACGAAATACTAAAGGCAACCGTCATCACCAACGTAATACCAGCACGTAACATAATCACATTAAACAGCTTCATAATGGCTTGTTTCCCCATATTTTCAAAGCTGGGAATCATCGAAAGTAGAAAGCTGATAGGAAGAAAAATCGCAAACACAATAAAAAGCAGTTGGGAGAAAATCATCATACCAGACAACAAAAATACAAATATCGAAATCCCGATGTTAAAGAGGAACAAGAAAAAGACCGTTCCTAAACGCGTGGTGGTCTTTGTTATCGTTAAATTCTTATTATCATGATCTTCAATCTCTGCTTTCACGATGTTTTCACGTGTTTTTCCATTTCTAGCGTCTGGACTGGTAGAGACCAATGTGTCTACTCGTTCTTCGCCAATTGCTTCCTTATCCGAATTGTTAAACTGCAATAACATCCAAGGCTGTTCAATCTGTATGGAAAAAAGATTGTTGCGTATCATGTCCACACTATCTTTTCCTTGACTGCTTGAGCTAGGCATAAGCATTTTCGCTCCTAAATCAAGAGCAGCTTCGCTCACGTCCGCTGAAAAATCATTAATTTTAGTCACGTATGTTGGAGCGTAGGCGATAAAAGACGCTGACAAAATAAAGACAACCAAGAAGTTAATCACAGCCCGCATGGCTTTGGTGGTTTCTTGTTTTAACAACCCTGTATAGGCGACATAGATTCCTATGATTAACACAAAGAGTAGCAAGAAGCCAACATAGAACCCATCTTCCCCAAATCCCTGTGATGTAATGCCAGCTAGGGTTTGCATGTTTTTTCCGATAGCGTCCGCTGTTTCCGAGATGAAATCTAAAGAATATGCTTGTTGAACTAAATAACCAGTGGCATTGGCGAGGTATAGATTAATAATCCAAATAAAGTTAGTTATGGTATATAATCCATACATCACTTGTTTTCCAATGCCATCGTCCCAATTCCAAGGCAACCAATCCCAGCCTGAATCTACAAAGAAATCTAATTGGTAATGATCGAGTGGATAGAGAGAATAAAGGTTATCTTCAGATATTGTATCATCTACTAATCCAGCAGCGTGACTAACTGTCATAAACGATAAAAACAATAAAAAAATGACCGCACTTAGAAGTACCGTCACCATAATTATCTTTTTCCATTTTGATTTATCCACTTCATCACTGCCTTTCTGCGACAGGTGGTCTGGTATCAAAGGCTTCAAATAAATCTTCAAAGACAGGGTGAACTTGTATAATCCCCACACGCCCGTATAAATCCTGCATAAGACATTGTCCGTTTTCCAGCTCTCTAAGCCGCCTTTGATTCTCTTCATCTTCGGAATCAACACCAAAGAATTGAAGTGTTTTCTTAATTTCCGTCATATCTCTGGAACGAAAGGCAAACTTCACACCAATATTATTTTTGAGCTTTTCATCGGTTAAATCTGACGAGTTTTGCGTAACAAAATATACCCCAGCATTCATTGCACGACCAGCTCTTACTAATTTGTTAGAAAGCGTTTTTCCTTGAGCGATTTGTAAAAACGCCCAGGCCTCATCCAAGTCAACGATTTTAAAAATGCTTCGGTC
The DNA here is from genome assembly GCA_018711205.1 of Candidatus Avamphibacillus intestinigallinarum. Taxonomy (GTDB): domain Bacteria; phylum Bacillota; class Bacilli; order Bacillales; family Amphibacillaceae; genus Avamphibacillus; species Avamphibacillus intestinigallinarum. The sequence continues at coordinate 20,954 of DVIO01000148.1, forward strand.
AGAGTGAATAAAATCTAAGGCAAACGTAGAAATAATAATCATCATGGCAACACTTAAAAGCTCCATGGTGGTATATTCTTCAAAACTCGTTTCTGCGTCAGGTAAGACTAAATCTGCCACCTGTATAATATTAAGCTGTTTCTCTAAACTAATCGAGTTTTGAACCGTTCCATCTGAAAAGAGAAGGTGGGCGAAATCATAATCGGTAAAACTTTCGATATGGTCAGCAATCGTGGCAGCTAATGGATTGGGGTCACTTCTTAATTCTTGAATGACTAAAAGCAAGCCACGTTCTTCCTGTTGACCAACTGCACGAATCGCTTTTCGTAAGACAGGGAACTTTTCACCATCTCGACTGGAAATACCAGTGAGAAAGGTAAGAATATCAATCGCCAGACTTTCTGAATCCTTTTTATTTTTCATGATGACATACGGATCGAGCAACCCTTTGTTGGCTTCCTCACTGGTGAGATTGACGATATTAATTTCTTCGCCAATATCAGGCAACGTTTCTTTCCAATTTCCTCGTTCGGATTTCGGATCAACAATCAGTGCTTGACCACCGTATATCACTGCATAATAAACCAGTAGGTTATTAGAAAAGGATTTTCCGCCACCAAGTGAACCCAAGAAAGCAGAAGCCAACGCATTGGTAACAGAGCCTTTGACGCCTTGACTGGCTAGGCTGGGGTTGAGGTAGACATTCCGCCCTGTATCTAGGTTATAACCAAAATAAATGCCTTCTGTTTCACCCAGCATTTGCGTAGCTCCAAAACCTAAACCAGCTAAAAAGTCTGAGGTGACGTATTGAATGTAATCATTCATATAACGTTTGCTGGCAGGAATAAATTCGCCATGTAGACCTAACATATCACCAAATGGACGAACAAGTTTTACATTCAAATCGTCATAAAAATCTTTCACTTCATTACAGCGTTGTTTCAGTTCGTCTACATTGGAAGCAGAAACCCGAATAACATAGCTTAACTTATACATGGATTCCTTGCTTTGGTCGAGTACATCCTCTAATTCACTGACTTGATCTAAGGCTTCTAATACATTACTGCCCGTTTCATTATCGGATTCTGCCGCATGATTATCTAAGTCTTGCAGCTCTTTCTTTTTATTTCTTATCGTTGCCAAAGCCTTTTTATTGGTGACGATTTCTACCTGCATAGAGGTATCAATCGGAAAATCAAACTGTTGTTGCTGGTAATAGAAGATTTCATCTGATGGAAATTCTAAATCACCCACGATTGAATTGATGGTAAAGTAAGCAGCGTAAGTGGTTTGTTCTTCCTGCTCTAATTTGATATAGCGTTGACTTTCTGTAATTAAACAACGAGTAGGTTTTATCAGGTCAAACTGCTTGATATAGGTTTCTTTTTCGCCTTTTTCATAAGCAAGTTCATAGTTATAATCCTCAAAGGCAATGCCTGATTGTCCATGAAGGTGTTCAATGAGATAACCCATGTCGTCTTTGGTTAGCGGTCGTACTTTAAAGCGTTTAGCGATTTTATTTTGTAGCAACGATTCCATTTTCAAAAACCGTTCGATTTCAGCATGGGGCATAGAAACAAAGTCACCCATCACATGATGATTGACCTCACGAATAAAACTAGATAGAGAGGATGTCACCGATTTTCCCATTGATTTGATACTGACTTCTTCTTCATTTAATAACAGTTTAAAGCCAATGAAAAATCTGTAATCTACCTGATGTTCCCCAATCATGGAAACAAGAGCTTCGGTCTGATCGTCAATTCGTTCATAAGCGACTTCTTGTAACCTTCCTGTCACTTGTTCTTTACTTCGCTCCTGCACAGTGCGAATGCTGCTTTCGGTACTGATTTGTAAGGCATGAATTTTCCCGTCTTGATTTTGTGCAATCAGTTGCCGAAAGTGGTCATGTACCTGTATTTTTTCATCCTCTGAAAGAAAAGAATAGTTATATGGCAATAACTCATAGTAAGCAAAAGTTTCTCCATCATGGTTAAATACTAAGTTATTCTCGATATATTTAATCGGATAGCCCATGTACTTCACTCCTTACCACTGTGATGGTTTCATTGAACGTTTGTTTTTGAAGTTTTACGGTTTTGCCTGCATACGTCATTTTGGGGCGGAAGTAATAAGTCACTACGGATTTAAGAAATCCATACGGCTTTTTGCCATCAAAGCTCTTTTTACTCATAAACCACGTTAGCAGTACAGGAACGCCCACATATTTTAACAACGCACCGTCAATCATAGATAGTGGAGGGAGGTTTCCAAGTAATATTACGACGAAAAGAGAAAGTACAAACCATGTCATCTGATTAAATGTAACGGGAAAAGGCAGCCGAAAATCATTAATCGCATAAATGACTTTTTCGACTGACCAAATTCGTGTGTAGCTCTTTAATTTTTTCAAATGGTTTCATCCTTTCTAAAGAAAAAAGCAGCCTGTCTAAAACAAGCTGCTGATAGGAAATAGTAGTTTTTATCGTGCCAAGTGTTTACCTATAATACTTAAACACACCATGAGAAGTAACAAGGAAATCTTCATTTATTTCAAGGTCACGTCCATAAGATTCAAAATCAAAATAATACTGTAAATGACCAGGTAATGCTGCAAATATACCTTCTTCTTCTGCCCTGTAACGAGCCACATCTGCCATATCCTCGCAATCGGTATAACAAATTATATCTTCTTTGTTTTCTAATAATTCTTCGATATTATTAAACCAGTATCCATCAATTTCGGAAAGAGCGTCATACAAGGGAGTACCTTCAATCTCTTGTACCATGTCACACAGTCGATTGATTTCAGATATAGGCGTGTACTCATGGATGTCAAATGGTAGCTCATAGTCGTGAATAGCTATTTCCTCATATTCTTCATTTAATCCGATTCGTTCTTTCACATCTTCCATATCAATAGGCGGTGTAAACCAAGCACCGACCACTTCGCCCTCATTATACTTTCCAAGATTCGCTATATAGACCTGCATTTCCATTGGTTAACACATCCTTTTATAAAAATAACCATAAAAAAAGCACCTGCAAGATATTTGCTGGTACATAAAATAGACTTGTTAATCTCTACCGCACTATCGTTTACTCCACCCATTTTTTACGAAAGATAAGAAAAGCACTTATCTATCATAAAAGAACGGGTACAATTAAGCCCCTATGATTCTATTAAATAGGTTTAATAACACATCTTTTACGCCTGCTGCATTAAAGACTAATCCGACAGCTACCAATGCAATAACGAGAAATCCAATTAGCTTTGAAAACTCTCGTTTAAATCCTAAATAAATACCAATGACCACAATAGCCATTAATACTAAGGATTGTGCATTATCCAAAAACCAGTTATACAAATTCTGCCCGAAATTCATATGCTTTGCTCCTTTCTAATCTTCCTCTTTAAAAATCTGAATCACATCTTCGGTCGTCATTGCCTGCTGCATAAGCAATTTTTGATGACGCTTGGTTAATTTAGCTTGTTGCAGCATATCCTTCATTACCGTTGTTTCGTTGACTTCATCCAGTTTCGTTGCCAGCTTCCATGTGGGAGCGACCTGTCTTGCCAGCCACCGTAATGTTTTATCAAAGGTATACGGTTCAGGTTTTGTCGTTAAAGATATTTTTCGATTTTCTCCTAAATCTAAGAAACGCTGCCATGCTGCATTTACTTTCCAACTACTACGACGTTTGTTCTCGTCCTTATCAACAAATCGGATATAGCGATTGATGATCGAAAAAGCGGTTCGTCCAGCGTCCTCAAAACTCATTAAATCGACAATTGCATGATAAGCACGATCATTTTTCAATCGGATTTCTAAACGATTTTTTACGTCTGTATCTTCTAGTGACGTACCATGTTTGACATATTGCTCGTAATCCTTTTGATAAATACAAAAATAGACGTCACTTTTTAACGAGCCAATATATAAGGTGTTCCCCATATCCAGCTTTTCTTCGCCCTGTACCAGTTCACCAGAGCGATAATTTTTAAAACTGCGAAACACCGAGACACATTCCTCGTTATGACATTTAGCTGCAAGGAACGGAATATCCAATACACCTGTCTTATCATTTATCGCAAGATCAATACGTTTAAAGACACCACCAATTCGAAATACATCGATAAAGAAATCAAACCATGTTCGCTGTTGGGCTAGCAGAAAATTTTCAAATTGACGACATCCTTTTCCTTTTAATTCGAGTAGGCAGCCTTTATCTTCATCAGGCGAAACCATGACGACAATATCGCCAAAGACATATTGTTCAAGGTACGAGTAAAAAGATGACGGGCATTCCAACCCTAAGGCGGGTTAGAGTAGCCCTTGAGCAATAGGTAAGATTTTGAAGCTATCTCCATCTTTTCCCCTGCCTCACACCGTACGTGCGGCTTTCACCGCATACGGCGTTCCATCTATTTCACTTTCTAACCGATAAGTTCTAAGTTACAAACTTTTCGATATTGGTTAATTTTCTTTAATTGTTCGTCTGTTAATTTTAGGAATTTGACTAACCTTTGAATTGTTTCATCTTTTGTTGCATGTACCAGTATGTGAATGTCCTTATGAATGATTCTTAGGTTTCTAAATTCATCTGTTCCGCCTAAGCTTACAGGCTTATGATGGTGGCAATGTACAAATTCAGCAGGTAGAAATTCCCCTGAAATTTCACATTTACCGTTTTTCATGCTATATCGGCTAATGCGATTATCCATATATTCCGTAGTTCTGTTTGGAATATAAGATTGCATGAGCCTATTGACTTCATAAGCAACATTTGGTTTCAATTTTTGATGAATTTTATTCCTTCCTTCTACAGTAAAAGGTGTTATATCTTGTGAGAAATTTATATTATTGCTTGTTTGAACATCAGCGATTGGAAATAAATAAATACCATTCACTTTATATGTTTTATAAGCATTTTTATAGAATTTCTTATATACTTTAGAAGGATTTTTAGGTTTTTCGTATTTTCCTATACTCTTTAGACGATTGTAAATGAATCGCGAAAGGTCGTAGGCAATCTGTGCGAATTCGATATTGACCATTGTGGCTTTCTTGAAATAGTTATGAATCCCTAAAACGAAACTATTAAATAATGTAATATTTTTAGCTTTAGGAGATTTTTGAATTATTTTGATGTGTTCTTTATACTTTTGTTTAATTTCTTGTTTTTTCTTTCTTATCAATCCTGTATGTGCTACATGTTTATTGCGTTTTTGTTCTGTCCATATCGTAAACCCTAAGAATTTGGATTTTCGTTTTCTGAGGTTTACTATTTGCGATTTTTCAGGTGAGATTTCTAGTTTTAAGCGGTCTTTCAAATATAATCTGACTGCATGGAACCATTTTTCAGCGGTTTTCCAATCTTTACACATGATTTTAAAATCATCCGCATATCGAATAATATATCCTTCTTTAAGATTGGAATTTTTATTTAATCCCAGATATTTACTGGTATTTCTCGAATACTTGTGATCCGTTTCAAATAGTTCCCATTGGTCAGCCACCCAGTGATCTAAATCATTTAAGACAATGTTAGATAACAACGGCGATAAAATACCACCCTGCATAGTACCTCTATGAGGTATTCCTTCACCTTCAATCTCCGCTTTGAGCATTTTAGAAACGATTTTTAGCACCTTTTTGTCTTGTATTCCCATATTCCATAGCTGTTTTAGTAACAAGGTATGATTGATATTATCGAAAAAACCTTTAATATCAATGTCTACAACATAGTGTAAATATGCATGGTTAATTAAATGTTGTACTCTTGCTATTGCGTGATGTGTTGACCTTTGTGGTCTGAAACCATAACTATGATTATAAAATTTGGCTTCTGCAATAGGTTCAAGCACTTGTTTAAAACATTGTTGGATAATTCTATCCATAATACTTGGAATGCCTAATGGTCTTTTATCTCCATTGGGTTTAGGAATAAAAACTCGTCTTACTTTTTTAGGTTGATAATTCAAAAGAATACGTTGAATTTCACTAACTATTTCTTCACCCTTCATGGTCTTTATATCATCTATCTTTTTACCATCTGTACCTTCTGTTTTAGAACCTTTATTTGATTTAATTGTACGATAGGCAAGGAGAATATTTTCTCTGGATGTGATTAAATCATATAATCTATTGAAAGTATCACCTTGTTTTGACCTTCCATATAAATCAGTAAAGGTGTCGGTCATATTGTAATATTCCCAATATCTCATGTTTGTTTGCATAGTGGAATCACTACCTTTCCTTGTGATTTTCCCACTTTCTTACCCGACCTTTGCAATTCACTATTTAGAAAATCAGTTTTACTCGTAAAATAGACTAGGGTCTATTCCTCCACTCTGATTACAAGAGTTTCAACAGTCGTGACCCCACTTTCACAAAGATAAATGCATTTCGGTAAATCCTTATAGCAACCGCCAGAGTGTTAGCTCTTATCAACGTCCTTTGCTTTCCTTGTTCCTTGTTTTCTAGCTATACATATATACTTTTAGGAGCTTCCTCTAGGCCTGTGAATTACCTTGTTAAAGGTTATCAACATTGTCTGATATACGATTTTCATAACTTCGAATCTTACTCATCGTTAATTCACCATGCATAGTGCATGTGCATATCTTATCGACTATGCCCGAGGTATAGACCCGTACATTCGGAAGTTCGTCAGTTCTTCATTGAACATTCTCTCCATGAGCATTTTATAGCCACCCGAACTATCGGTTACCTTATATCCTGTGTTAGCTTTACTTAGGCAACCTTCACCCGTCTTTACCTAGCTTCAGACCCCTATAAACTAACATTTATAGACGCATGTAGGAGTATCAGTGTAGATGTTTCAAGGTGACGTGTACCTATCATTCCATCTATCAAAAACAAAGTTAGGTTATTATCATAACCCTCACTTTTCATGGTTTTATCCATTTATAGTGAAACAAGTTGCACCAAAGTCCTCATGCAACATGTATTCCATTTTCAACTGTAAAATATCTTCAATGACTGGAATCGGGTCAGTCGTGATAAATCGGATTCGCACATAATCAAACAAAATTTCTAAAGGAGCGTCAGGATTAAATTGTTCCAGTACATCAAATAAAGTAGCTTGTAACGTATCAGAAGGTGTTACTTTTCCTGTCTCGATTTCACTTACATATTGCCTTGTAATCCCAACATGTACTGCGAGCTTATTTTGTGAGACACCGTATCCCATTCGTTTGTCTCTTAATTCTTGATACCAAGGCATTTGATTCATTTGCATTCCTCCCAAGTCAAAAAAGATGTCAACTAGAGCTTAAAAGCTGACATCTTTCTCATGTGTTTCAAACCCTTGTGCTATCAGGCGTTTATGGGTTTTTGAAACAGTTTCCTATTGTTTTTCTACCCCCCTGTTAGATAACGGGGGTTAAGGCGTGGCTAAAGCCACGCAAGGCTTAGCCCAGCACAGCGACTTTCGCTTCGCACGTCGCTGCACTGGGCAGCCTTTAGTTTGCGAGTTTCCTAATCTCTTTTAAGAAATCATGACCTTTTGGCACAAGGGGCGTATAAAATTCAGAGATCACACTATCGCCGTTATCGACATATCCACGCCCTTTAATCGGCTTTAAGAAAAATTGTTTTTGTACATCGCTGCCAAAAACCATCCCGTACCCCAGCTCTGACATGCGACCTAAAGCAACCCGAAAATTAAAGTTATCCCGAATCCCATCTCCTAAATATTTTGCGTCTGGACGCTGACAGGCAAGGACTAAGAAGAAGCCTGATTGCCGTCCTAACATGACGATTTGTTTCAATTTACTCATGACTTTAACGCTTTCTTTGCCGATCATTTCCATGAACGAGGTGTACTCGTCAAAGATTAAAAAGCGGGCAGGCAAGCCTAAATAGGCATAGTTTTCTCCTGTCTTGTAATTCGGCATGGTTTTCATTTCTTCATTTCGTCTCATCATATCCTCATAAAATTGGTCAATACAAGCTGTCATATCTTCTTGTTTATAATAGACATCGGGCATGACAGCCGATAAGTCCGCTAAATCGGCATTTTTCGGGTCTAAAACATATAGCTTTGCGTCTGTCTTTAATAAGGCTTCAATGAGCGTGAGAATGAAATATGATTTTCCGCCGCCTGTGCCACCAGCGATGAGCATATGCGGAAGCTTGTCATACTCCCAATAAAAAGATTCCATTAATTTTAAGCTGCCATCCTGTGCGATAACCTCATCAATGGAAATGCGGTTCGCAATCATATCATAGAAAAGCGTGTATTCCACGTAGGAATCACGTAATTCTTTCGATACCAATTCACAGTACAAACCGCTCTCTAGTCTGGTTTCTAAATTTAATAATGGTTCTTGAAATTTCCCAAGTGTAATCTCTACTTGAATATAAAGGAGCCCCTTTTCAAACCGATAATAGATTTTAGGAAAATGGCTGATTTTCTCCTTTGCTTTATCAGAAGGGATGTCTTTAAAGAAACTTTCTTTCGTGACTTGTTTTGTTTCATACCAACCATTCTCTAAAACCATTTTAGCGAGTTTTTGACGATGAATGACCTGTTTTAAGTGGTCATAACGATAACGGTAATAGACAAAAGCACAACCGCCCGTCAATACAAGACTGATAAGCAGCGTCATTAATCCATACGTACTAATAAAATGAGCTTGGAATGTATCAAGCTGCCATTCAGTAGATAGTAAAAAGGATAGGTGAAAGGGTGTAAAAAAGAGAAGCCATGTTCCAACTAACCGAGTGAATACAAACTGAAAAACGAGAGAAGCGTCTTTTTCTTTAATCCGTTTCCCTCGTTTTTTAAAAAGTTTCATATTTATTTATCCTGATCGACTGGCTTTTTTACTGATTTATCACCAATAGGTGCAGCTTTTCCTTTTAACACCAAATCATCCGCTTTGATGAACCAATCGACATCTGCACCACGAAAAGTGGCGTTTGCAACGGTATCAGCCACAGGATTAATCATTTCGACCTCTGCATTATAATCAAATTCCTTTAACGGAATAGAAGCAGGTATACTGACTTGAATCATTCGACCTTGTTCTTTCGATTTTAAATCATAGGTGCGTTCTTTAACTTCGGTCGATACCGTCCCATCTTCATTTTGAAGAAATACCTCACGTCGTAATGCCGAAAACTTTAATAATCCAAATGTCTTTTCTTTATCTAGGATAATGCCTTGTGCTAATCTCATGTGTGAATCCTCCTTATGCTTTGACGATATCGTCAGCGTGTAATTTATAGTTTGTAAAACCTCGATCACCAATTTTATAGCCTTCTGCGGTAATACGTGCGTTGACTAATTTTACGCTGTCCTCATGCTCGAAAAATTTTTCCCCAGCTTCGTTAGGGAGAACGACCTCAATGTCATCTGCTCGCTGTACATCTGAATAGAGATTGTAGCTGCGAGATAGGGTTGTCATCCGCCCATTAATCCGTCGTTGTTCGACTTTGCCTTCTCCTGCATATTCAAGGTTTCCAAATGTTTTTTCCATGTTGGGAATCACATATTTTAATTCCATGATACAGACCTCTTTTCTTATTTTAGTTTTTGATTCATTGTTCATAATTAGACATAAAGGGAGCGGGAGGGGAACGAGAGGTAAACATCTGCATGATTCTTCACTCCTTATGCGTCTTGAAAACGATAATCAACACGTCCATAAATAACACACCAAAACACAACCATTGTTTCTCCTTGTTTATCACGAACCAGTTTTCCATGAAGAAAAAACGGATAATCTTCAATTTCTATCTCATTTAATACAAAATTTTCGTCAATCCATTGCATGACTTTATCTTCATATATTTCTTGTTCTTTTAAAGACATCATGCTCATTCTCCTTTTCATTTAGTTTAGTCAAAGCAACTACCTGTTTTTAAATTAATTCACACAAAAAAGACACCTCAATTTGAAGTGCCTATCAATTTCATATTTAATTTTCGTAATGATAGTATCTTTTACTGTTCTTCACTTTTCTAGGATATTTCGTCGTATCAAGACTCATCCAAAAGTAGTAAATTAGTGGTAAAATGGATTAACTAATCTTTGAATAGTATTTGTCAATCCAGTGTTTATACGGATAATCTGATTTTTACACTTTTTTTATGTCAAAAAAATATTAATTAATTTACTTGCTCGTCCACCAGCTTTGAGCTGTAGCTTGCCATTTTTTAATGTCCAGCCACCTTTTTTCTCATCATTATCTTCCCAACGTTTCGGATACCCCATCCCTGGCTTTGTCTCTACATTATTCCAATACATATATTCTGCACCAGGACGGTTGGTCCATGTATTACTACAAGTTACCGAGCATGTATGACATCCAATACATTTGTCTAAGTTCATCACCATTCCGAATTGTGCTTTAATCTTCAAGCCAATCCACCTCATTTCGATCGATTTTACGAATGATTACCTGTTCGTCACGCTGGCTACCGTTTGGTCCATAGTAGTTAAAGCCGTAGCTCTGTTGTGCATAGCCACCTATCATTTGTGTCGGTTTCAAATGAATCCGCGTTGGACTATTAAATGTTCCACCACGTTGTTTCGTAATTTTTGAACCTGGTACATTCAATGTACGGTCTTGAACATGGTGCATATACACGATGCCTTCTGGTATACGATGACTTACGACTGCCCGAGCTACGACGACACCGTTCCGGTTATACATCTCAATCCAATCATTATCCGCAATGCCCACACTATCGGCATCGACATTATTTAACCAAACATGGGGCCCACCACGGAATAACGTTAGCATTGGCAATGTATCTCCATATGTGGAATGATAAGACCATTTGAAATGTGGCGTTAAATAACGCAAGGTAATTTGGTTTTCTTCTGGCTCTGGTATTCGGTCATTCGAATAAAACGTTAGTTTCTGTAATGGAGGTTTAAAGGTCGGTAAAGATTCTCCAAATTCTTGCATCAAGTCATGATCCAAGTAAAAATGCTGACGTCCTGTCAATGTTCGGAATGGAATTAAATGTTCAATATTCGTCGTAAACGGCGAGTATCTCCGATTGTCTGTTTCCGTTCCACTAAAGACGGGTGTAGACAACACTTTACGAGGTTGTGCTGTAATATCGTTAAATGAAATATCCTCTCCAGCCCGGTCAGCAACAAGTTTTTGTAAGTCACTTCGCCCACTTTTTTCTTCAAGTGACTTCCATGCTTTCATTGCAAGGGAGCCTGTAGTTGCACTAGATAGACGCAGTACAGCTTCAGCTGCTAGTCGATCTGTTTCAATCGATGGTAAGTCTTTATATACCTCTGAATGCTTGCTTCTTCCTAGCAACAATTTCAACTTTTCGTATTCGTTTGTACTATCATAACTGATGCCATGCGCGCCTAAACCAGTTGCCCCTTCCCCAAGGGTGATAAATTTGTCATAGATTTTGGTATAATCACGTTCAACCACTTTTAAATGCGGGAAGTTCTTGCCTGGTTCAATCTCATGTTCACCATATTTCCAATCGGGTACTTTCCCGTATGCTTGGGAAATCTCATCTTTTGAGTCATGAGCAAGTGGTGTTGACACAACATCTAAAATCGGCTTTGGTAAATAGTCCTTAGCTAATTCCGAAAATCTTTTACTTAGCGATTTAAATGAATTCCAATCTGATCTAGATTGCCATGGTGTTGCAATAGCCGGATTAAATGGATGCACAAATGGATGCATATCTGTACTCGATAAATCATATTTTTCATACCATGTTGCAGCGGGTAACACGATATCGGAATACAATCCTGTTCCACTCATTCGGAAATCATAATTAATTAATAAATCCAATTTCCCTTCAGGTACTTCCTCAATCCATTCAATCTCATTTGTTTGTTTCTCTTCTTCGTGTTCGTGTTCACCAAGTACGCCGTCATGTGTTCCAAGTAAATGTTTTAGAAAATATTCATGACCTTTCGCTGAACTTCCAATAAGATTCGCCCGCCAAACGAATAACATCTTAGGACAATTCATATCTGCACTCGGATTTTCCACTGCAAATTGCATATCGCCTGATTTCACCGACTGAATCACACTTTGTTCGAGCTCTTCTTGTGTCTTCCCCTCAGCCATAGTGAGCGGGTTTTTATTAAATTGTGGATAGGACGGCTGCCATCCAAGGCGCGACGCTAACGCATTATAATCACCTAAATGCTGCGAGCTTCCTTTATGCTTTAAGGGTGAAATCAATTGATCAACAGATTGATCTTCATAACGCCATTGTTCCGTAGCAAAATAGAAAAATGATGTACCTGCATGTAGCCGCGGGACGATTCCCCAATCTTTAGCCATCGCAATCGTTTGGAATCCTTCAATTGGACGTACTTTCTCCTGCCCAACATAATGTGCCCAACCACCACCATTGACACCTTCACACGCTGTCAGCATCACGAGATTGAGTATCGTACGATAAATCATGTCTGAGTGGAACCAATGGTTGATACCAGACCCCATTATGATCATGGAACGTCCTTTTGAATCGATTGCATTTTGAGCGAATTCCCGAGCAATTTGGGCGACATCTTCTTTCGGCACACCTGTTAGCTTCTCTTGCCACGCCGGTGTATAAGGCGCCTCTTCGTCTTCATACGTAATCTGTGTCTCACCTGGTAAGTTGCGACTCACACCACAATTTGCCATAAATAAATCAAAGACAGTCGTAACGTAACGAAGCTCTCCGTCTATCTCCATTTGTTTGACAGGGACTTTACGTGTATAAATATTTTTTTGATTCAATAAAAACTCTGGAAATCTGACATCCTTCACATCGTCAAAATCATCCACAAAAGAAAGCAAGGGATCAATATCTTCCAAGCCATTATCTGTATCTCTTAATTCCAGATTCCATGTTTTATTCTCATCCCAACGATGCCCAATCGTTCCATTAGGGACTGCAAAATCTCTACGATTTGCGTCATAAACGACTGTTTTCCACGCCGCATTTGATATATCCATACCTAATTGTTCAGCACGCAGAAATTTCCCTGCACTAAACCCATCCGCTTCCTCATCCAGCGTGATGATAAAAGGCAAATCTGTATATTGTTTTACATAATCATTGAAAAACGGCACGTCTTGATCAACATAATATTCTTTTAACACAACATGCGTCATCGCCATACCAAGTGCAGCATCCATCCCTGCTTGAACAGGTAGCCATTTATCTGCAAACTTCACATACTCGGCATAGTCAGGAGCAACTGCTACAACCTTCGTCCCTTTATATCTCGCTTCTACCATAAAATGTGCATCTGGGGTACGTGTCTGAGGTAAATTCGATCCCCAAACCATTAAATAACTGGAATTATACCAATCCGAACTTTCCGGCACATCCGTCTGTTCTCCCCATACTTGTGGAGAAGCTGGTGGTAAATCTGCATACCAATCATAGAAACTAAGTAAGGAAGCACCAAGTAAATTCAAAAAGCGCGCTCCACTAGCGTAACTAATCATCGACATAGCAGGAATCGGTGAAAATCCAAAAATACGATCCGGTCCTTCCGTCATAATCGTATGAAGAAGCGCAGCAGAAATCATTGTATTGATCTCATCCCATGTTGAGCGGACAAAGCCACCTTTTCCTCGTGATTTTTTATACTTTTCTGACTTCTCCTTATCTGTTACGATGCTTTTCCAAGCTACAACGGGATCTCCTGCATTTTCTTGAAGCGCTTCACGCCATAACGTTAATAATGTCGAGCGAATATAAGGATATCTCACCCGGTGCGGACTATATGTGTACCACGAAAAACTCGCACCTCTCGGACACCCACGTGGTTCATATTCAGGCATATCTGGACCTGTCGAAGGATAGTCTGTTTGCTGAGTTTCCCAAGCAATAATCCCATCCTTCACATGTACCTTCCAACTACAAGAGCCTGTACAGTTTACACCGTGAGTCGTCCGAACAACTTTATCATGCTGCCACCTGTCACGATAATAATGCTCGGCATTTCGATCAGCTGGTGAACGTTCATACTGTTCATTCAACTTTTCTCCTTTACCAAAATACGAAAGACGCTTCCAAAAAGGACTTTTTGACTGACTCATCATACACCTCCACAATTTTGTAGGCTTACATTTGAATCTAAAGTCTCAAATTATTCACTTTCTTCCCAGTTACCCATTCTCAAAATAATTAATCATGTGAATCTAGGACTTTTCACTAGTTTTTCGAAAATTTTTATATAGATAAATGGTTTTATCATAGTTTACATATAAATTAATTTTTTATATGACCATCATTTCGAGTAGTATGAATCAATTATCATCCATAAAAAAATAGACCTCATCACCTTTAAAAAGATAATGAGGTCTATCACGTTTATTTCACTGTAATGTTACCGTTATCTGTAACCAATTTGACCAGATTTTCTCCTTTTCCTACAATTGTATCCCAGTCAGATGAACCAAATATTTTCGCTTTTCCATTATCCATTTTTATATCAAATGTTACGTTGTTTGGTTTTTCATCTGTCTCAATCTCAATTGCACCATTATCCGTTTCTAAATGAATTGGGCGATTGATATTTGATGTTTTTAAAATAATTTTTCCATTATCAGCTTTACTTTTCAGTTCAGCATCATTCACCTGCTCTAATACATGCAATCCATTATCAGATAAAGTAGACACTTTATCAGCTTCAATCTCTGTTAACTGAATTTTTCCATTATCCGATTTAACATGAATATCATCTGCAGTTAATTGACTTAGTGTAGCCGCTCCATTATCCGACTTCACATCAATATGTTTAATATCCAGTTGGTCGATTCCAATCGCACCATTTTCACCTCTTACCGTCAACGCATCATACGATTGTTTCGGTAAATGAACGGTTAGTTTCATCGTTTTTGTATTAAAATTAATCAATTTGAAGCCTTTTTGCTTTACTTCAATTTGCAACTGACCATTTTTCACTTCATGTTTAAGTTGGTACTCATTCGGATTAACATCGGCTAATTCAATCGATGCAGTCTCTTCTTCTGTCGGTTTTACTTCTAATTTAGCATTGTTGCTTTTTATATTTACTTTACTAAAAGATTCATCAACAGAGCGTTCGATTGCTTCTGTTTCACCTGCTGCTGTATTACGTAAAGCAATGACTGCCCCAACACCGCCAATGACGACTAATATGCCTGCGATACTTAACCATTTCTTAACCATTTTACGCACCTCTTTTTATAAATTTGATATTAAAATGCAAATATTTCACAAACCATCTTGTCATGATCCTCGTTACATAATACATGCCAATCATGATAAAGATACCCAATCCTAGTAGAAAAATGGACACGAACGTCTCATATAAAAGAGAAGTATTGATGAAGAATAGTGCGTTAATGAGTACAAGAATTGGTGATAAAATAAATGCACCGCCCACAACCCATCCCGATAATATAATTGCGAGTAACGCAATAAAGGGACCGAGTACGATAACTAAATTGAAAAATCCAAGTCCGATGGTCGCCCACGTAGCATGTAAGATACTTGTGATTGATTTTTTGGACTCAACTTGTTCTAAATGATACGTTGCCCGTAATTCCTTGCCGATTTGTTGCGGAGAGCCAAGCGCCTGGGCAATCTCCTCTTCTTGTTTACCATCGGCCATAGCAAATTCGAAATGCTCAATAAAATCCTGCTCGATTTCTTTTCGTTCATGTTCTGGCAATTTACGAATAGACCGGTTTAATTCGTTTAAAAAAGTTTCTCTATTCATTCTGCTCACCACCCTTAATAAATGTATTGACAGCGTGTGAGAATACTTCCCACTCTTGAAGTTGTTCCTCTAAGTGACGCTTACCTTTATCAGTTAGCGTGTAATACTTACGTGCTGGACCACTTGAGGATTCTTTAAAATATGTTGTGCACCACCCATCTTTTGTCAGTCTTCTTAATAATGGATACATTGAACCCTCTGAGATCTCAATTTTTTCGGATATTTCTTGCACAAGCTCGTATCCATAACAATCCTTTTGATCAAGCAAAACGAGTACACAAATTTCTAAAATCCCTTTTTTAAATTGTACATTCATTGCGACATCCCCATTCTAATTCCTCACTACCTTGTATAGAACAGTACCTATATTTAAAGAATAGTACACACTACTGTTCATTGCAAGGTACTATACAATAAATAAGGAACCTGCCGCTACAGATTCCTCTACAAAGCATGATTTCAAATAATAAAAAATTAGTTCACATATTGATTTAAGTAATAAAGCCAGTCTTTACGCATTTGAACTCGGAAATGATAGATTCTTCCCTCACGAGTGAAAACGGTTATTTTATTACGTAACACCACATAATCATCTTTCGCTTCAATTGCCTCAATATCATCAAGAGAAATATAGGTTTCTTCTTTTTGCACATTAAATCGATGAGGTTGATGGATTAAGGCATCTTTTGTTAAATACAACATGCCACCGACACCTTCAAATTTCTTCATAGCATTCGCTGGACTTTTAAAAATAACATCTTCTCTCTTTATATCCATGAGGACCCCTCCCTTCATCATGTGCATATATTATCCCGTCTTCAAGGTAAGGCAAACCTAAATATTAAAAAATTAATTAATTTGTCATAACTTTATAATGATTCCTCAACATATACATACGAGATTTAATAACGTTTAAACATTCCATGAGAACGAGGATATGAATATTCAAAGCCAAATTGCTTATAAAGATGGTTTGCTGGATCATCCGCAATCAAGCTAACATACGACCCTTCATATGTATGATGTTCCAAATAATCCATAATTTCACGCATGATTTTCTTACCTAATCCTTTTCCTTGATAGGCTGGTTTCACGACGATGTCACATACTTGAAAGAATGCTCCACCATCTCCAATTACCCGTCCCATTCCAATTAACGTATCTTCATCATATAAGCAGACTACGAATAATGAATGCTTTAGTCCAATGGTAGCTGCCTCTAATGATTTACCACTTAAATTACCCTCAAGTCGCAGCTCATTATAAACGACTGGATCTGGTGCTTCATATGATATTTGATAGTTTTGTTCCATTATCAATGACTCCCTTCTAACTTTCTACCATGTGCGATGGGCATAAATATGTCGTTCATAAATCAATGTGACTTCAGCGATTTAGAAAAGCGATTACATCCTGATATACTAGCTCTTGCTCATCTTCATGTAGCACTTCATGCAACATATTCGGATACACAATATTTGTAAACTTCGTATATCCGGCCTGTTGCAACAACAAGATTGAATGACGTAACCCTTTTTCACCACCGGTTATCGGATCTAATGCACCCGAAATAAATAAAATATCCAGTTCAGGATGATCACATGCATTATGTTTAAAATGACGTAAAGCATGGTCGGCTTCAAAAACTGTTAATGCAGCGGTGTTTGTATATAAATATTGGCATAAAGGATCTTGTCGGTAACGGGCGATATTTTCCTGATTCACACTAAGCCAACTATCATTTTTCGAATTGCTACAGAGCCAATTTAACAAACGATTTCTCTTGTATCGACCTGAGCATGCCGTCATCAACTTTCCTAATAATATACCGAGTGGAACGGCTGGATTATAATAAGGTGCACCTGATAAAATCAATTTTTTAATCTTAGTATCATGTTGTTGGATATACATACGAGCAAAGAGCGAACCTAACGAATGACCGAACAAATATAAATCTTGATTCGGAAAACGCTCTTTTATGAAGTTGGTAATCTCGACTTGATCTCGAACGATCTCTTCAGCTCCCGCCATAAATCCAAGTGGATACGTTTGATTGACGGACGCACCGTGACCACGATTATCTGAAACCACAACGGAATATCCTTCTGTTTGTAAAACACGGGCAAATTCATAATAACGTGCTTTATGTTCTGTCGATCCGTGAATGATTTGCACAACTGCTTTCGTCTCCTCTGCGATAAATATGGCGAGGCTCACATGAAATCCATCTCTCATTTTTAACTGATCGGTTTGCAAAGCTTTCACTTCCTCACTCAGATTCGGTCTTTTCAATGACGTTCCCTTTTTCACGTTTTTGTATCAAATACGTCGCATTAATCCAAGCTGCAATCGGAATAATGAGCGCAATCCCAATACCTGCACAAAAAATCGTTAAAATCTCTGCACTAAATACTTTAGAATTCACAATTTCCCCAAGTGTATATTTTAAATCACGGAACCAAAGCAATAATCCGATGTAACCACCGATAAACGCAAAAAATAATGTATTCGTATTCGATCCTAAAATGTCACGACCAATATTCATACCCGATAAAAACAACTTACGGCGGTCGATTTCAGGGTGATGCAGCATCACTTCTCGCATGGGTGAGGTAATCGAAATTGCCACATCTGTAATAGCCCCAATCGTACTCATAATAATCATCGCCGCTCCCACTTTGACAAAGTCGACACCAATATTTAAAGAAAAGATACTAATCTCTTCTATCTCTTCTTCACTAAAGCCTTGAATCATCGTCCGCTTCGTCATGAAATATATGAATATGAGCATTAAAGCAATGGTTATCATCGTAGCTAAAAATGCCGTAATCGTCTTACTATTGACTTGATTAATATAAAATAAATTAATCGAACTAATCCCAACACAAGCAATCATCGTTAAGATAATTGGATTAATCTGCGGATCTGTCATTAAAAACACGGTTAACAGCACAATTCCAAAGTTTAAAAAGAGTGCAATGAAAGAACGCGCACCTTTTCGACCACCAACCCAAATCATCGAAATAAATAAGATAACCGCTAATACGAATAATGTGTTCATACTTTAGCCTTCTTTCGTTGGACGAAAAAGATAGAAATGTATAATCCAATGGGAATCGTTAACACAATTCCTAGTCCACCTGATAATGCTCTTGCTAGCTCTAAAGATAAGTTCATAGATAGTGTAAAAGCTAGAGGTGATCCGTTTTTCAAATATAAGATCAACATTGGAATCGTACCACTAATATAGGCAAAAAATAATATACTTGTCATCGTCCCCATAATATCTCGACCGATATCTAAGCCTGATTGTTTCAAAGCCTTCATTGAGATGTGATGGTCTTTTTCCCACAATTCAAATATAGACGAAGACATCGTAATCGCAACATCCATGACAGCCCCAAGTGAACCAATAAATAATCCGGCAATAAACACAAGCTTATATGGGCGCGTCAAAAACTGCATCTCTTCATAATGTAAACCATTCTCTTTTGTAAAATACATCACTAGCCATGTAATCAATAACGAAGCAAGCGTCCCTAATAATGTCGCTACAATAGCCGCATAAGTCTTTTCGTTAAAGCCATTTACGAGCAATAGTGAGGTCACTGTAAACAAAATCGCCACAACCCCACATAAAAATAACAGATTCATATTCGTTTGCACATTAATTTCAATGGCATAGGTTAATAAAACAACGTTGACAGCTAGACTTATAAAGGCAAATAGCCCTTGACGTTTACCAATTAAATACAGCACAAATAGGAAGATCCAGGCAAAGACTAAAATAGATTTATCTCGCTTCACATCTTTAATATCGCCTGTCAGCTGATGTTTTTCTAAGGAATCTTTATCTATATGAACAAAAACTTCCTCCCCAGCCTGATAAGCTTGGTCATATGCTTTAGCAATCGTATACGTATTCTTTAGGTGAATCTCTTGACCACGCTTGTCAGTATTTTTTAGCTCGGCACGAAGCTCTTGTGTAGTCTGTTTATCTTCATTATGATAATCATCTGTTACCTTTGTAGATTGCACAACCTTTGCACTCGTTATCTTCGCAATCGGACGATCATAAAAACTATAATTATTGGATACAAACATGAAAGAAAGAAAAGCACACACGATTAGAATCCCAATCATACACCATTGCTTCCCATTCATTTGTTTGATCATGAACATGAATTTTTTCATAGGAATGCCTCTCTACTCTATTCTTTTCGCAATACGCACTCTAATTTTAGCAAATTACTCAAGTACATCACAAATATTCGCATATCTCATGTTCATCGTGCAAACACGTACCAATGCCCACAACAAAAAGACTATCCAATCATCAACTGGATAGTCTTTTAACAGGCACATATAAGCCATGCTATTTCAGTTTAAAAATTATACGTTTTCTCTAAGGTTTCATCTTTACGGTAAATCTCTAGCTTGGTGCCTTGATTCTCGGCAATTGATTTACCATATTTAATGGCTTCTTCTTTTTTATCAAATAATTTGGCAGCTTTCTTCGCGTCTCTTGAACGTACCGCCCATTTACTACCGTCTGGAATAACGAGCTCTGCCTTATCCATTAATTCCGGCCGACTCGCATATGTCGTGTCATGCTTCGTTGGCTCACCCTTTTCCAAATAATCTTCTCGTTCCTGTTTACTCGCCTTTTTATACCATTCCTCTGCCTGCTTTGTCGCAATCGGGATTGCGCGTCCCTCGTCATAGCCTTCTTCTACAAGAGCGTTGGCAATATCGATGGCTTTTTTCCTTTCGGCTTGATTGAAGTTTTTAAGAGAATCTGGGTAATCATTCATTGTCCAAGGCATTCATCTCATCTCCTTATCAAAATCTGTTCAAGTTCTAATTCATATATATACCTCTTTTACCCATTCAAATAACTTCAAACTTAAACCATTATAAAGATGCGCTTGATTATACTTTATTCACATTAAAATGACTCGCTAATACAGGCCAGTTTTGCGGGAACGGGTAGCGTAAATCCCAAAAGCTCACCCCACGCAAATCATATTCCGTGACTAGATTGTATTTTGCTTCCGTACTTCTTGCATCTTCAAACCATACTTCATGTCTTTGCCCTGTTTCATCAGTAAAGTGAAAAAACGGCGCTTCATACGTGTCATCATATTGAATCATGACCTGATGTGTCTTCGCCAAACGGAGTGCTTCTTGGGGACTAATCGTTCGTGCAGTTGTTCCGGCTTGCCAGGGCACTTTCCAGTCTCTTCCGTAAATCGACACACCTAAGACAACCTTTTCTGCCGGGATGACTCGAGTAGCGTAATCTAATACTTCACGTATGCGATTCACTGGCGATATGGCATACGGCTCACCACCACTCCATCCCCATTCATAGGTCATTAAAATAACGAAATCTACAATGTTACCATGCGCCGCGTAATCATGTGCCTCATATAATAACCCTGTTTGTTCATCACTTGTTTTTGGCGCAACCGATGTCGTCACGAGTAATCCAAGTGGACGAAACTGCCCGACAACACGTCGTAAAAATTGATTATAATGTTCTCGATCCTCAGGATATACATATTCAAAGTCAAAATTAATCCCTCGATAACCTTTTTCTCTAATTTCTGTTAATAGATTCGCAATTAAAGTATCCTGCACTGTCTCATTTCGTAAAAGAGTTGCTGCTAAATCAGAATCAAATCCATCACGAATATTCGTCAGCACAAGAAGTGGCGCAGCTTGTTGTAGATGTGCGGCCTCAAGCACTTCTGTATCTGCTAATGGTTCAAGCCCTCCTTCTTCGGTCATTTGATAGGAAAATGGCAACAGATGTGTTAATTGATTTCCATGACGTAATACTTTCTCCTGACCTGTTTCACCCAACTGGGATAAGAAGCCACAGACGTCTATCGCCTTTTTATTATTAAACGGAATACGCACAATCATTCCTGGAAACAATGTCATGTCTGCAGAAAGACCACTAGCATGAGCAATCTCTTCAGTCGTTACCTCAAACTGATTCGCTATTTGCCATAATGTATCTCCCGATTTCACCGTATATTGTGTATACGGGATGACAAGAAATGTCCCAACAAATAAATAAGCCCCGTCTATAATGTGATTCGAAACAGCAAGATCCTCAATCGTTACCCGATACCTAGCTGCAATAGATTGCAATGTGTCACCAGGCTCAACCACATATTCTCGCTCGGGATTTGGAATAACTAACGCCTCGCCACGCACGAGTAGATTTGGATACTCTGGTTGATTGGCGAGCATAATCTGTGATAGTGCCACCCCATATTGATTGGCAATTTGCCATAATGTATCTCCTTCTTTGACGACATGAATTTGCACATAAACCCCTCCATTTCCAATCCATGTATATGCAAATCTTTAAAAAATTATTTAACGTCATCTGATTCACTTTTATAAAAATAATTCACAAGTTAGCCATACTTTTCTGCAATATACTTCCATTTCAAGGGATATAAACTGTGATAATCGGGTATTTACTAAGTAAGAGATACTCAACTTATGATTAAGGTCTCTTACTTTTTTCATGTTTAAATAACCATACTCGTTTCGGTATTTAACTTTTAAGGAGGACATCTTAATGGGACGTTTAGATGGTAAAGTTGCAATTATTACAGGTGCTGCACAAGGAATGGGTGCAACCCATGCCAAGAAATTTGTAGAAGAAGGTGCGAAGATCGTCATTACGGATTTAAACGAGGAAAAAGGTCAAGCCCTCGCAAATGAATTTGGTGATCAAGGATTATTTGTAAAACAGGATGTAACAAATGAGGAAGATTGGAAACATGTGATATCAGAGGCTGAAAAAGCATTTGGACAAATTGATGTCTTAGTGAATAATGCAGGCATTACGATGGCGAAATCCATTCTTGATGTAACAGAAGAGGAATATCGTCGGATTATCAATATCAATCAAGTATCCGTATTCCTAGGGGCAAAACATGTGATTCCAGCGATGAAAAAAGCTGGTGGCGGTTCAATCGTCAACATTTCATCGATGAATGGCATTGTTGGTGGCGCAGTCGGCTATACCGATACGAAGTTTGCCGTACGTGGACTCACTAAAGCCATTGCTATTGAATGTGCCAAGGATGGCATTCGCGCCAATTCCGTTCACCCTGGGGTTGTCGCCACGCCAATGATTATGCAAGAAGATACAAAGGATAGTGTAAAAGAGTTCTCTAAACATATTCCATTACAGCGCGTAGCTGAGCCTGAAGAGGTATCAGATCTAGTTCTATTCCTAGCGTCTGATGAGTCAAGCTACTCAACAGGATCAGAGTTCATCA
Organism: Candidatus Avamphibacillus intestinigallinarum; assembly: GCA_018711205.1. Classification (GTDB taxonomy): domain Bacteria; phylum Bacillota; class Bacilli; order Bacillales; family Amphibacillaceae; genus Avamphibacillus; species Avamphibacillus intestinigallinarum. Next base: position 44,002 of record DVIO01000148.1, read on the forward strand.
TTGACGGCGGACTCACAGCAATGTAAATGACCGTTAAAAGGATTTCCTTATGGGAGTCCTTTTTTTACAATTCATACTTTAAGCATCATACGGAAAGGATGGAAAACATTATGGCAAAGATTGCGATACTCGTAGGAAGTTTACGAAAGGAATCGTATAGTAAAAAGCTAGCCCATAACATCATGAAGCTTTTCCCAAAACATGATGAGGTTGAAATCGTACCAATCGATCAATTACCTTTTTATAATCAAGATTTTGATGACGAGGGCAACGTACCCGAATCGTATACAGTATTTCGTGAAAAGATCAAAACCATGGATGCCGTATTGTTCATTACACCTGAATATAACCGTTCGGTTCCAGCTGTGCTAAAAAACGCTATTGATGTAGGATCACGTCCAAAGCGTGATAATGTTTGGAGTAAGAAACCAGCAGCCATCATTAGCCAATCTCCTGGGAATTTAAGCGGATTTGGGGCCAACCATCATCTACGCCAACCGCTTGTGTCACTTAATATGCCTGTAATGCAGCAACCTGAAGCTTATATCGCACACTCGGCTGAGTTATTTGATGAAAATGGTGAGATTACAAACGAAGGGACAGTAGAATTTTTACAAAAAATCGTCAATGCGTTTGTAAAACTCATTGATCGCTACAAATCATAAAAAAAGAACGTCTTGGCTCTTAAGCCAAGGCGTCCTTTTAGATTGAAACTGATTTAATGAATATTATTCTTTCTGAAATTACCGCCTCTCACTTCGGCGACATCATAAACGGTCACAAAAGCATGCTTATCGATTTCATAAATAATTTCTTTTATTTTACTTTCTTCTAAACGGTTAATCACACAAGTAATTTCTCTAAATTCCTGATTCGTATAGCCACCTCTTACAACATTATAGGTCGCACTACGTCCTAACCGATCCGAAATCGTTTGAACCATACGTTCTGGATCTACAGTGATGATTTTGAAAGTTTTCGAGCCACTTAACCCTTCTTCAACGAGATGAATCACTTTCGAGGCAATGAAGTAAGCAATCCCAGATAAAAACGCGCCTTGGAGACCGAAAACAGTTGATACGATGACAAATACAAATAAATTGAGGAATAAAATAAAGTCACTCGTCCCAAATGGCAGCTTTCGGGATAATAATACAGCGAGCATATCGATCCCATCGAGTGCCCCACCGTTTCTGAGTGCGAGACCCATCCCAAAACCAATGATAATCCCACCAATGACGGTTACGAGTAGCGTATCTCCCTCAATAATGGTTGGAATATGATGCATCACACTCGTCCCAAAAGCCAAAGAGGCCATTCCAATCACCGAATAAATCGTGAAGGTTTTACCAATTTGTTTATATCCCAAAAAGACAAATGGAATATTTAAAATCACAATTAAAATCCCAAGGGGCACTTGTGTTAATTGCGAGCCAACAATGCTTAGCCCCGTAACCCCACCATCTGAGACACTGTTAGGTATCAAGATGGCATCCAGTCCGTATGCTGTAATAAAGGCACCCAATATGACAGGTACGGCTTGTAAAATTTTCCGAAGTGGATTACCTTTTTTATGTTTGATGTTTGTGTTCTCCATCATTTAACCTCTTTTCAATGGAATCTCTCCTATAATATTATATCCTTCCACATATTCATCCGATTAACATGGCACCTCGATTTAATAAATAAAAAGTCGCTTTAAATATAAACGATCGGCAAACGACTTCGCAATTTTTTTAATATATGAAAGATCATATATATGTAGAGGACTTCTTCATAAATAGATTTGATAAGACATACGCCAATGTTGCTGCAAAAAAGGCAAAAATGAATGAGATGATACCCGAAGAACCTGTGATCACAACTTCACTAGAAGCATGCCCTGCCTCTTTCCAAGCGTTTGCGATATCCGGCGTATATAGCAATGTTGCGACATAACCTGCTAAAACTTGAAAAACAGCAAACAAAACTACAAAACTGATGGCGAATAATATGTACTGCTTCATTTATAGCATGCCTCCTACACTGCAGAAAATTAGATTAGTATGTTATTTATATTACCACCAACAAATTCCCATTTAAAGTCAATACGACATACAATACCCTATCATGTAAAAAGAGATTCCGTTGCACGCATTATTTTTAAAAAATTGCAATTTCATGCGC
>DVIO01000149.1 GCA_018711205.1 Candidatus Avamphibacillus intestinigallinarum
TGTACTTTTGAACGATCCTTGTTGCCTATACTCATTTTTCAGCTCATCCGTACTTTATTATGGCCTACAACATTAGATATTTTACTGCTCGGATTTATAGCTGGGTTGTTTTTTGCTTTTTATTTAGAATGGATTTAATCAGTTGTTTTCATACATGGAATATACACCAATTGCCCTTCACCAATATTTTCAGAGTCTAATCGATTATGTTGCAAGATTTTTGTGATGGGAACATCATAACGTTCTGCAATGCTTTCTAATGAATCATTCTCTTGTACAATATATAACCGCATCGATGTAAAATGCTCTTCACTTTTACCACCAAATAATAACGATAACGTATTTTCTACAGGGTCATCTTCTAAATGATGGGTCCCCATCTCAGCCTTTGTTTCAGTAGAGACCAGCTCTTCTGTCTCAACATCTGTTTCCTTCATTTCCTGTTCTGCTAATGCTTCTTGCTCAATCATGTTCGCTTCATCATTCTCTTGAATCTCTTCTGTGTTAGACTCTAAAGCCTCCTCTTGATCGTAATCCATAGACTCTTCCTCTGGCTGAAACATATCGGAAATATTGATTTCCTCATCCGTTAAGGGAGATTCCTCCAGTTGTTCAGAAGGCTCTTCTGTCTCTTTATGAACATACTCGGGTTCATCAAACAGCTCTCTTTCTTGTTCATATACGCTTTCAGGTTCTGCTTCTAGCTCGTTTAGTTCAGCTTTTGTATCATCCCCAGTAGATTCAGCTAGCACCTCTTCAGCATATTCCTCATCATCCTGTGATAACTCACGCAGTTGTTCCAAAGCTGATTTTTCTATTAAATCTTCGGATGAAACAGACGATAAACCGTGGATTTGTATTTCAGCTGATATTTTTAATAAATTATTTAAAGGGAGTTCATAATCAAATGTTTTCACGTTGATTTGAATATCTTTCTCATCACTAATACGCTCTATTGGAATGGAAATATCTACAGGAAATTCATGAATAAAAACAGCTTCATTCTCAGCTGTATCATCGATCTGATTAATTTCATTGTACATTGTGTGTGGTTGTTCAATATGCTCAGAAGCGACGAACTCATGATCTACCTTTCTATACTCTCCCCTCAGTTCAAATACACCACGAACATCCACATAAGAGTCTTTCGGTTCAATTGCTAAACTTGGCTCTAATTCAATACCACGTAGTTCGGCAATTTCCTGGCCTTTTTTAAAAACGAGCGATTCATTTAAATCAAAACTAAACACATTTTCTTCAGTCACAGCTATTCCTCCCACATAACATTCATCATCCAATACTTCATATATATGAATCATCTATTTAGGATATACCTGTGAAAGAAAAGTAAAACCGTGTAATGAAACGGCCAACCCTCAAAACATAGAGTCGGACATTCATTGACACGGTTTTATAATAATCATGATGGTTAATCATGTTGTTTGATTTGTTTAAATGCTGTGTGGACAGCAGCAATTGTGTGATCAATATCTTCATCAGTATGTGCTGTCGATAAGAATAATCCTTCAAATTGAGAAGGTGGTAGAAAGACACCTGACTCAATCATTGAACGATAGTAAGTTGCAAATTGTTCTAAATTAGAAGTTTGCGCACTCTCAAAATCTGTTACAGGTGTCGATGTAAAGAACACGCCGACCATTGATCCAACACGATTCACTTGTATTGGAACCCCCTGCTCAACTGAAGCTTCTTCATATCCTTTAATGAGCTTGTCTACTTTTTTATTAATATCTTGATAAGCTTGTTCTGTTAAACCTTCTAACGTCGCAAGTCCACCTGTCATCGCTAATGGATTTCCAGATAATGTACCCGCTTGGTAAATATCTCCTGCTGGTGCAATTCGTTCCATGATTTCCCGTTTACCACCATATGCACCAACTGGTAAACCGCCACCAATTACTTTTCCTAAACAAGTTAAATCTGGTGTGACACCGAAATGCCCTTGTGCAGAATGATATCCGACACGGAATCCAGTCATCACTTCATCAAAAATAAGTAACGTACCATTTTCCGAAGTGATCTCTCTTAATGCTTCAAGGAAGCCTTCATTCGGTGGGACAACCCCCATATTACCAGCAACCGGTTCAACGATAACTGCAGCCAAATCATCACCAAATTCTTTAAATGCATAACGAACACTTTCAAGATCATTATACGGCACGGTGATTGTATTTTTAGCAATGCCCTCAGGAACACCTGGACTATCTGGCAAGCCAAGGGTTGCAACACCAGAACCTGCCTTAATTAATAATGAGTCACCATGACCATGGTAACAACCAACGAATTTTAAAATTTTATTACGGTTTGTATATCCACGTGCAACACGTAAAGCACTCATTGTAGCTTCTGTTCCTGAGTTTACCATGCGTACCATTTCAATAGAAGGCACACGATCAATAACCTCTTTAGCCAATTGATTTTCTAATTCAGTTGAAGCTCCAAAGCTTGTCCCTAAATTAACAGCTTCGTGCAATTTACTTACAACTTCCTCATGCGCATGACCTAAAATAAGAGGGCCCCAACTCAGTACATAATCAATATATTCGTTACCATCAATATCTGTGATTTTCGAACCGTTACCTTTTTCCATAAAGATCGGATCCATTCCAACTGATTTGAATGCACGAACTGGTGAATTTACCCCACCTGGCATTAAATCAACAGCTTCTTTGTATGCATCAATCGAACGCTCAAAATTTTTCATTCATCCACACCTCAATCAATTTATTATTGGTTCTCTTCTTGTAACCAGCTTGCTACATCTTTTGCAAAATATGAAATAATTAAATCTGCACCTGCACGCTTCATTGAAAGGAGCTTTTCCATGACAAGTGACTGCTCATCTATCCATCCTTTTTCTGATGCAGCCTTAACCATCGCATATTCTCCACTTACATTATAGGCAACTACAGGTACATCAACAATGTTTCGCACGTCACGAACGATATCCAAATAACTGAGAGCAGGTTTCACAATTAAGAAATCTGCGCCTTCTTCAATATCTGTCTTGGCTTCGCGAATCGCTTCAAGACGATTAGCGGGGTCCATTTGATATGTTTTTCTGTCGCCAAATTGTGGCGTTGAATCGGCAGCATCGCGAAATGGTCCATAAAAAGCCGAAGCGTATTTAACTGCATAAGACATAATTGGAATATGTGTAAACCCAGCATCATCAAGCGCCTTTCTAATCACTGTCACAAATCCATCCATCATATTCGATGGTGCAATAATATCTGCTCCTGCTTCCGCTTGAGATACCGCTGTCTTAGCTAGTAATTTAAGCGAAGCATCATTATCCACATCGCCGTCATGGATTACACCACAATGACCATGAGATGTATATTCACATAAGCACGTATCTGCTACAACAAGTAGGTTTGGATGGTGTTTTTTAGCTCGTTTCGTTGCTTCTTGAACGATACCTGTTTCTATATACGCACCAGTGCCCACTTCATCTTTTTCATTTGGTACACCAAAAAACATAACGGATTTAATCCCTAATTTTTCAATATCAGCTAATTCCTCTGCTAATAAGTCTAACGTTATTTGATAAATACCTGGCATAGAAGGCACTTCATTTTTTGTATTCGTTCCTTCTAAAATAAATAAAGGATAAATAAAATCGGCAGCTCGTAAATGTGTCTCTTTAACAAGCGAACGCATCGATTCTGATGAACGTAATCTTCTATGTCTTTTAAATGTATATCGTTCTTCCATCTCAATCATCAACCTCTTTCGTTAAATAAGTCGCCATACTCTCAATCATACCTTCAATTGTAAATATTCTCGGTACAATAATATTTGTGAATCCAACTTGTCTTGCTTTTTTTTCTGTAGTGGTTCCAATACAAGCAATAACTGTCGATGAATGTAAGTATTTCGTTCCGCCCATTTCAATAAATGCTTGAATACAAGACGGACTGGTAAACGTAATAAAGTCAAAAGACTCCTTATACATTGTTTCTTGTAAAGTTGAGTCAAGCTTCATGTTGGTTACCGTCTCATATATTTCTAATGCATCAAATATAATCCCGTTTTCAGCAAATACTTTTGGTAGAACATCACGTGAACGTGTACCACGAATTAATAAAATCGGACCTTGTTCTTCAGGATATCGGGCCAAAAATTCAGCTGACATTGTATCTGCATCATATACACTTGGTATAAAATCCGCTGAAATATTTCGAACTTTAAGCGCTTCTTCTGTCTTATGCCCAACAGCAGCAATTTTAAAAGTTTCTTGTAAATGAATCGTTTGTTTTCGTTCATCTAGTTCTTGAAAAAAACAAGCAACACCGTTTGCACTTGTGAAAAAGAGCCAATTATAAGAATCTAAGCGATTCCATAAAGGCTCATACGCAATGTTCTTTAAACAATGGATGTCTAGAAGGGGTACTTCTATCGGTACACCCCCGAATTGTGCAATCATTTTAGAAAACTTTTTCGCTTGACTCGCTTCTCTCGTTACGAGAATTTTACGATTCAATAAAGAGGTCGTCATTGTTCACCCATCTCACGTTTAACTTTATTCACGATTTCTTTGGCACCTTCGGCAATTAATTTCTCAGCAGCCTCTCGACCAACTTCTTTTGGATCAGTACCTCGAACTGTTGTTTTTAGGACACGGTCCGCTTCAGGTGTACCTACATAAGCTGTTAACACAACTTCATCGTTTTCAAGATAGGCATATCCACCAATTGGAACTTGACAACCGCCTTCTAATAAATGAAGGTAAGTTCTTTCTGCTGTTACTGTTTTTGTTGTATATTCATCATTTATTTTTTGCAATAATTCATGTAATTCATGATCATCTTCTCGGCATTCAATAGCTAGAGCACCTTGACCAACTGCAGGTACACAACGTTCTTCATCAAGGTATTCCGTAACGATACTTTCATCCATGTCCACTCGTTTTAAACCTGAAGCTGCTAAAATAATCGCATCAAAATCCTCTTCATGCATTTTTCGTAATCTTGTTTCGATGTTACCACGTATCCATTTAATTGTAATATCTGGACGCGCTGCCAATAATTGAGAGGATCGTCGCAAACTACTTGTACCAATAACTGAACCAGCTGGAAGTTGCTCTAATGTTTTACCTGATTTTGAGATAAACGCATCACGATGATCTTCTCTTTCGGGAATCGTACTAATGATTAAACCTTCTGGCATAACAGCAGGCATATCTTTCATACTATGGACGGCGAAATCGATTTCTTTATTATACATCGCTTGTTCGATTTCTTTAACGAATAAGCCCTTCCCACCGACTTTAGATAACGTTACATCCAAAATCTGATCGCCTTTAGTTGATATTTTACGAACTTCAAACTCATTTTGAACGCCACTTTTTTTAAGCTCATTAATAACCCAATTTGTTTGCGTTACGGCTAGATTACTCTTTCTTGTACCAACAACAATTTTTCTCATACATAAACCTCCTATAAATATTATCCCGTATAAGCTTCCTGTATTGATATGATCATCATTTTTAATGTAGTTTTTCTGAAGGCTGTTGTTCTTTATGATTTATAAAAGGCCTTTGTTGAATATCCTCTTTAATCGATTCATCCAGACCAAATATATCAATAAATAGTGATAATGCCTGTTTTGAATTGTCATGCTCGGTAAGTTCTTTCGCTTGTTTAATAGGTTCTTTTAATAGTTGATTAATAATGCTCTTCGTATGTTTATTCAACACTTTTTTCTCTCGATTCGTTAAATCAGGGATTTTACGGTTAATGCTTTTTAATGTTTCTGCTTGAATCGTTAAAGCTTTATCTCGTAGGGCAGAAATAATTGGGACAACACCTAATGTGTGAAGCCATTCGTTAAACGCATCAATTTCTTTTTCGAGCATTAACTCAATTTCTGCTGCCGCTGCTTTTCGCTTTTCAAGATTTTGGTCTACAATATTTCGTAAACTATCCACATCGAATAAATGAATGTTTTCATAAATTCTTACATCTGGATCAATATCTCTTGGCACAGCAATGTCAATTAGATACATAGATTGCTGTTGTTCTCGACTATTCAATACATTCTCAATTTGATTTCTTGTAATTACGAAGCGACTTGCACCTGTTGAGCTAATTAAAATATCAGTCGTACGTAATACATCTTCGAGCTTTTCTATTTCTAAAGCTTTAACACCCGCCTCTTTCGCAAGTTGTTGTGCTTTTTCAAAAGTACGATTTAAAACTGTTACATCTTCTCCACCATTATCTAATACATGTTTCAAAGCAAGTGAACCCATTTTTCCAGATCCTAAAATGGCAATTTTTTTACCTTCTAGACTTTCTGCCTCTTTCTTGGCAAGCTGAATAGCAGCATAGCTAACTGACACAGCATGCTCTGCAATGGAAGTCTCTTTATGTGCCTTTTTAGCAAAGGTGATGGCTTGCTTAAATAATTCATTGAAAAGTGTCCCCGTTGTTTTATTCGCTTGCGATCGTAAAAAAGCATCACGCACTTGACCAAGTATTTGTGTTTCTCCTAGAATCATTGAATCTAAACCAGAAGTGATCCTAAATAATTGTTCAATCGCAATATCATTTTCAACAATTTGTAAATAAGGTAAGAAGTTTTCTTTTGGAATGTTAAACCAATCCTCTAAAAACTGTTTCACATAAAAGCGTCCTGTATGAAGCTGGTCCGCAACGACATAGATTTCTGTACGATTACAAGTAGATACAATGACATTTTCTAAGATACTTTTTTGATCATTTAACATTGACATAGCTTTTTCTATATCCTGTTCTAAGAAAACGAGTTGCTCCCGCACTTCAACTGGGGCTGTTCTGTAATTAAGACCGATTTTTAAAATATGCATGACTATCGACCCCCAAAAAAATAAAAAACTTAAGAAAAATAGTATAATGACCGAACAAATTCTTTCTCTATCATTATAACATGTACAACGCTAAAATTGTTTTTCAAATGTGAACAGTTTTTAACGTTATTATTTAATAATCATTATATTTTAATAAAATATGATATAATATGTTTTTTATTACGATTAAAATGGTGATTCAATGAAGAAACAAAATGCTTTTATTGGTTTTATGCTTGTTCCAATTGGTGTTTACGCTATGCTTCAAAATTCTAATATACCTACATTAGAGCCTTATCAAGATTGGACAACCTTACTTGTATTAATTGGATTTAGTTTTGTATTATATGGATATTTTAAACGTGATTATCATAGCTTATTGCCAGCAACGATAGTGCTTGGCATTGGCGTCCACTTTTTCGGTTTAACTCATTTTGATTTTTGGATGGATCATTGGGCTATTTATATTTTAATCATTGGAGCTGGATTAATCATACGAGCCTTAAGGACAAAAAAGGGGTTCGGAATCGGCATCCTACTCATTTTATTAGCAATCTTGCTCATTTTCTCGTCCCAATTCAAAATCCTACTACCACTATACGCAAATTTAAATGCTTTGAAAAATGTTTGGCCTATCTTATTGATTATGTTCGGTTTATATTTAATTATAAGAAAAAAGTGAAAGCACTCGGGTATTTCACCGATTTGCTTTCACTTATAGGTATGCCTCGATTAATTTCCAAGCTTTATCCTTACCTTCACCCGTTTCTGCTGAAAAGGCAATTAAATCATCTGTAGCCTCGATATTTAATGTTGTTCTCGTTCGTTTTAAATACGTATCTTTTTTATTTTTAGGGATCTTATCTAATTTTGTAGCTACGACAATGACTGGTAATTCAAAAGCCTTTAAAAAATCATACATCATGACATCATCCTTGGTTGGCGCATGACGAATATCAGTAATAAGTAAAACAGCCTGTAATTGCTCCCGCTGACTAAAGTATTCTTCCATCATCTTGCCCCATTTTTCTCGCTCTGTTTTAGAAACTTTCGCATAACCATATCCTGGGACATCGACAAAATGAAATTGTTCATTTATTTTATAAAAATTTAAGATTCTTGTTTTACCAGGCTTAGACGAAGTTCTAGCCAATGCTTTTCTCTGAATCATTTTATTAATAAAAGATGACTTACCCACGTTCGAACGGCCGGCTAGAGCAAGCTCTGGGATAGGTTCAGTTGGGTATTGTTTTTTACTTGCTGCACTGATGACAATTTCTGCCTGATTTACTTTCATCTTACTCCTCCACTAATGCATGACGTAACACTTCATCTAGATGTGACACAGGAATAAAGGTTAATTCCTTAGACACATCTTCTGGAATATCGTCTATATCTTTTTCATTTTCTTTTGGAATAATAATGGTCGTAATACCTGCACGGTGAGCACTTAGAGATTTCTCTTTCAAGCCACCGATTGGTAAGACTCGACCTCTTAAGGTAATTTCTCCGGTCATACCGACTTCTTTTTTCACAGCACGATTCGTTAGTGCTGATACGAGAGCCGTTGCAATGGTAATACCTGCAGAAGGACCATCCTTAGGGGTTGCCCCTTCAGGCACATGGATATGAATATCATACTTTTCATAAAAGTCAGGTTCAATATGCAACGCATCTACTCTAGAGCGCACATAACTAAACGCAGCTTGTGCAGACTCCTGCATGACATCTCCTAGTTTACCTGTTAACGTAAGGTTTCCTTTGCCTTTATAATACGTCACTTCAATTGATAATATATCTCCACCAGCTACTGTATAGGCAAGGCCCGTTGCAGTTCCTACTTGATTTTCCTTTTCCATCATACCATAACGATAATACGGTTTACCAATGAATTCTTCTAAATTTTTCCCTGTTACGATCACACGTTTTTTTGTTTTTGAAATAATGATTTTTGCGGTTTTACGACATAAAGTTGCCAGCATTCTTTCTAAATTCCTTACACCCGCTTCTCTAGTATAACGGCGAATGAGTTCTAATATTGCTTGATCACGAACTTGTAATTGTCCTTTTGTTAAACCATTTTCTTTTAACTGTTTCGGTAATAAGTGCTCCTTAGCAATATGTAGTTTCTCAATTTCTGTATATCCCGCAAGTGAAATCAATTCCATACGATCTAGTAATGGACCGGGTATATTGTTCACATAATTCGCCGTCGCAACAAATAATACATTAGATAAATCATATGTTTCTTCAATAAAATGATCACTAAAATTATGATTTTGTTCAGGGTCTAGCACTTCTAACATGGCCGATGACGGATCTCCTCTAAAATCATTGGACATCTTATCAATCTCATCTAATAAAAATACTGGATTAACTGTTTCAGCTCGTTTCATCCCTTGAATAATTCGTCCTGGCATTGCACCAATATACGTTCTTCTGTGACCTCTTATTTCTGCTTCATCTCTTACACCGCCAAGTGAAATACGGACATATTTTCGATTAATAGCCTCGGCAATAGATTTAACGAGTGATGTTTTCCCAACACCTGGCGGACCAACTAAACATAAAATTGGGCCCTTAATAGAATTGGTCAATTTTTGAACAGCCAAATATTCCAATATTCTTTCTTTCACTTTATCTAAGCCATAATGAGCTTTATCGAGAACCTTTTCAGCATGTGTGACATCTATCATATCCTCAGTCTTGTTTGTCCATGGTAAATCTAATAACCATTCAAGATAATTGCGAATGACAGAGCTTTCACCTGATGACTGCGGAACACGTTCATACCTTTTCAATTCTTTTTCAGCAACTTCTTTCACTCGCGTTGGCATGTCAGAGGTATTAATTTTTTCCGTTAATTCAGCGATTTCTCCAGTTTTTCCGTCTGCATCTCCTAATTCTTTTTGGATAGCTTTCAGTTGCTCTCTTAAATAGTACTCTTTTTGTGTTTTTTCCATCGATTCTTTTACATGTTGCGATATACTTTTTTCGAGATTTAAAATTTTCTTTTCATCGGCTAAAAATTCAATTAATTTCTTCATACGTTCAATGACATGACTGATTTCAAGTAACTGCTGCTTATCTTTTAATTTTAATGTTAAATGAGATGTGATTAAATCTGTGACACGGCTTGCATCAGCAATATCCGAAACGCTTGATAGCGTATCTTTAGATACTTTTTTAGATAACTTCACATACTGTTTGAATTGATCTAAAATCGTTCGAATATATGCCTCCTCTTCTTGTTCGTCTCCTGATTCCTCTATGATTTCCTTCGACGTAACGATATAATAAGGCTCTTCTTGAATGTATTCAATTATTTCAGTACGGTATAAACCTTCAACTAAAACTCTAAAGGTTCCGTTAGGCAATTTAATCATTTGTTTCACATTTACGACTGTACCGACAGAGTAAATATCTTCAGGTGTGGGCTCATCAACTCCATCTTCTTTTTGCGAAACGAGTAAAATTTGTTCGTTTTTGACCATCGCTTCCTCTAAAGCTTTAACTGATTTATCACGGCCAACATCAAGGTGCGTGACCATTGATGGAAATATAATCAGTCCTCTTAAAGCAAGAAGCGGTATTTCAACTGTATCTTTTTTCTTCATATCTTGCCCCTCCGTTATTCCATCCGATGTAATGATAATGATGTCCTATAGTGTTACCCTAAACGAATCGGACTAATCACTTTAAACATTTTATGTATAGATGATAAAAAAGAAACTGACAAAGCTTGACTGTCTCTATTTATATAGACACAATCTTCAATAGCTAAGTCAGTCTCCTATATTTAGATCAATCTTATTTAAGCACTCTCTTTAGGAAATTTCTCATTCGCTTCTAATATCGTCCCATCATCAAAGACAAGTTTTGGAGAACCATCTTCATCTTCAACTGTTTCTTTTGTGATGATACATTTTTTAATGTCTTCACGTGATGGTAATTCAAACATCACTTCAAGCATGATATTTTCAATGATCGAACGAAGTCCACGTGCTCCAGTTTTACGTTCAATCGCTTTTTCAGCAATCGCTTCTAAACCAGCCTCTTCAAATTCAAGTTCTACATCGTCAATTTCAAATAACTTGATATATTGTTTTACAAGCGCATTTTTTGGTTTTGTTAAAATTTCGACCAATGTATAAACATCTAACGGTTGTAAACTTGCAATCACAGGCAGTCGACCGATGAACTCTGGAATCAATCCATAGCTATGCAAATCTTCTGGTAATATTTTAGTTAGTAATTCTTCTTTTTCAAGATCTGTCTCTTGTTCAGTTTCAGCTCCGAAACCAATCACTTTTTGGCCTATTCTGCGTTTTACAATTTGGTCGATGCCATCAAACGCTCCACCTACAATGAATAAAACATTCGTTGTGTCAATTTGAATGAATTCTTGATGTGGATGCTTACGTCCACCTTGTGGTGGTACACTCGCTACTGTACCTTCTAATATTTTAAGTAGTGCTTGCTGCACACCTTCACCTGAAACATCTCGTGTAATAGATGGATTTTCAGATTTTCGTGCAACTTTGTCAATCTCATCAATATAAATGATACCTTTTTCAGCTTTTTCAATATCATAATCCGCAGCTTGAATCAATTTAAGAAGGATGTTCTCAACATCTTCACCCACATAACCTGCTTCTGTTAATGAAGTCGCATCTGCCATTGCAAATGGAACATCTAGGATACGTGCTAATGTTTGGGCTAGTAATGTTTTACCACTACCCGTAGGCCCTAGAATTGCAATATTTGATTTTGCTAGCTCCACATCATCAGCATATTGCTGTGAATTGATTCGTTTATAATGGTTGTAAACAGCTACTGATAAGTTTTTCTTTGCTTCATCTTGACCAATCACATAATCATTTAATGTATCGCAAATTTCTCTTGGTTTGGGAAGTTCTTTAAATTCCGGTTCTTCTTCAGTTCCTAACTCTTCTTCTACAATTTCAGTACACAACTCTATACATTCATCACATATATAAACGCCAGGGCCAGCCACCAGTTTCCGGACTTGGTCTTGGCTTTTACCGCAAAACGAACATTTAAGTTGTCCTTTTTCATCATTAAATTTTAACGACATACTAGTTCACCCCTAAACTTTAACTTGCTTCGTTTCAATTTCATAAATTTGTATTCTTTTTTACATTATAGTCATCATATCAGAACAATATCCGAAAACAAAACGATATACTTACTCAAGTGTTATTATTTCATTATGGCTAAATGCAATAAAAAGTGCAAACAATTTACTTACAACTCCATTCCATCTATCTAAATATATTATATTCTTTAAATCGTATGCAATAAGTTCAATATTAGTATAAAACATCCTTGTCAACTTATTGTTTTTTAAAACAAAAAAGTAAAACAAAATGGATATCATCACATTTTGTTTTACTTTTGTTTAAAGGATATTATACGCTTACGCTTCTTTTACTTTACTATTTTCAAGCAAGAAATCAATTGTACGTTTTACTTTCAAGTCATCCTCTAACATAGAGAAGTTGTTGCCTAACATTTGTTTCAATTGTTCTGCATCCGTATTATACATTTTAGCCATTTCTTCTAACTCAGCATTAATATCTTCTTCTGATACTTCAATATTCTCTGCTTTTGAAATTGCTTCAATCACAAGATTCATTTTCACACGTTGATCCGCATTTTCTTTCATTTGTTCTTTCACGTCTTCCTCAGATTGTCCTGAGAATTGAGAGAACATTTCTAATGTCATACCTTGAGCTTGTAGACGTTGTTCAAATTCTTTAACCATTTGTTCAACTTCTGTATCAATCATTGCTTGTGGAATATCCACTGATGCATTTTCCGTTGCTTGTTCGATGATTTGGTCTTTCTTCGCATTTGTTGCATCTTGTTCTTTATGTGCTTTTAAATCTTCTTTTGTTTTTGCTTTTAATTCATCAAGTGTGTCCACATCTTGATCTTGTGCAAAATCATCATCTAATTCAGGTACTTCTTTTTCTTTAATTTCATGAATCGTTACGTTAAATGTTGTTTCTTTACCAGCAAGACTTTCTTCATGATAATCTTCTGGGAATGTTACAGTGACAACTGTTTCTTCTCCAGCTTTTTTACCTACAAGTTGTTCTTCAAAGCCTGGAATGAACTGATTAGAACCAATTTCTAGTGAGTAGTTCTCACCTTTACCGCCATCAAACGCTTCGCCGTCTAGGAAACCTTCAAAGTCAATCACGACTGTATTCCCTTCTTCAACAGCTCCGTCTTCTTTAACAATTAATTCAGCTTGTTGTTCTCTTAATTGTTCTAATGCTTCGTTTACTTCTTCATCCGTTACTTCAGTAGATTGTTCATCTACCTCTAGATTTTTGTATTCACCAAGTTCTACTTCTGGTTTTACAGTAACTGTCGCTGTAAATACAAGTGGGCTTCCTTGTTCAATTTCACCAACATCAATTGATGGTTGATCAACTGGCTCAATACCTGTTTCTTCAATTGCATTACCATATGCTTCTGGTAATACGAAATCAATCGCATCTTGGTATAGTGATTCTACTCCAAAACGACTTTCGAATAATTTACGTGGAATTTTCCCTTTTCTAAATCCAGGTACTTGTACTGTTTTTTTCACTTTGTCAAAAGCTTTATCTAAGCCTTTATCGAATTCTTCTGCAGATACTTCAAATGTAAGTACCCCTTCATTTCCTTCTTGTTTTTCCCATTTTGCTGACATAAAATCTCCTCCAAAATCTATCATTTCAATTCAT
>DVIO01000150.1 GCA_018711205.1 Candidatus Avamphibacillus intestinigallinarum
TAATGCTCCGCATAGTGAAACAGTTGTTGCTACAAGTGTTGTACCAATAATTTCTGTAGGTGCAATTGAGTCATATTGCATACGAATGGCAATGATTGTTGTTGGAACAATTGTTAAACCCGCTGTATTAATCGCTAAAAAAGTTATCATCGAACGAGTCGCTTCTTCATCTGGCGCCAATGTTTTTAACTCTTTCATTGCTTTAATGCCCATCGGTGTTGCAGCATTGCCAAGTCCAAATAAATTAGCTGTAATATTAGATAATATATAGCCAATAGCGGGATGATCTTTAGGAATATCCGGAAATATTTTTAATATGATTGGACGAAATAACATAGCTAGTCCCTTTAATATTCCAGCTTCTTCTGCAATTTTCATGATTCCTAACCAAAAAACCAAAACGCTAATCAGACCGATACTCAATGTTACAGCTTCTCCAGCACTTTCAAAAATCGCTTCGTTTACCTCTTCAATCGTTCCGTTAAAGAAAGCATAAACAATCCCAGTTACCAACATGATGACCCAAATCATATTCACCATTCATCTCACCTCTAATATCCGCTGAAAACTTGATAAAACGGTTTCTATGAATGTAGGTTGTGTGGCTTCTCCAAGAGAAGACTTCGTCAGCTTTTGGAAGCCTGAATCATACATTTTAATCTGATCATTCCAATCATCAGGTGCATTCAATGTAACCGCAATGAGTTTTCCTTCATCTTTTTTTGCTGTTGTTAACAGCGTTCTACCTGCCTTTTCTGTATAGCCTGTTTTTCCACCTGTACAATACATATATTTTTCTGTTAAAAGTTTGTTTTTATTTCCCCATTCATATGACATATGGCTTGGCTTATATTTTTTAGAGCTAGATATTTCTTTAAATGTTTCATTATTCATGGCATAACGCATTAACTTCGCCATATCGTAAGCAGTTGAATAATGATTATCTACCTCAAGACCGTGCGGGTTGGAAAAATGTGTATCATCCATGCCTAACCATCTCGCCTTTTCATTCATTAAATAAACAAAGCCTTGTTCACTATTTCCAATTTCCTCACTAATCGCTATTGCAGCATCATTTCCAGACCGCAGCATTAATCCGTATAACAAATCTTTTATCTTGATTTTCTGACCTTCTTCTAAGTAAATTGACGACCCTTCTGTATAAATCGCCTTTCTACTCACTGTCGTCTCCTTTTCTAATAAGCCAGATTCAATTGCAATCATTGCAGTCATGACTTTTGTAATGCTTGCAATAGATGTTTTTTCTTTAGCTTTTTTCTCAAATAAAATGTCACCACTATCTTGATCCATCAAAACGGCATGTTGAGCTGATATATTTTGAAGTGCAAAGGTTTGTTCAACTTGTGTAAAAAATAATACGACTATAAATAAACAGGTACAAACGTATCTCATCGTCAAACCTTCCTTCTTTACCTTGTCCTTTCAATATATGCTTATTTAACATGTCATATTCCTTCTATACACAAAAAAACATGCATAAAATATGCATGTTATTCTGAAGTTTCATTAAGTGTTGTCATCGTTTTTACAAATAACTCTGTTTCTTCTAATGTTGTTTCGGAATCCAATTGAATGTTTGGTAATTCTTGTAAGGACGTTAACCCAAAGCTTAATAAAAAATCTTTCGTTGTACGAAATAAACTTGGACGACCAATCGCATCCTTACGTCCTGCGACTTCAATTAAAGCTCTTCGTATTAATGTTTGGATGGGTCGTTCACTTTTCACACCACGAATATCTTCAATTTCAATTCTTGTAATCGGCTGTCGGTAAGCAATAATCGCTAATGTTTCTAATGCTGCCTGTGATAATTTATTTGTTTTCGGTAAATTCAACCGTCTTTCATGATATTCACTATGGATCGTTTTAGTCGTAAAATAAAAATGGTTCTCAAATTGGTTGATCATAATTCCACGCGAATCTTTTTTACAATCTATCATGATTTCTTCAATGAAAGAATCGATTTCTTTTTTAGGTAACTCTGTTATATCTTGCAGTTGTTTAACTGTTATCCCTTCATCGGCACTTGCAAAAATCAGACCTTCAATAATTGCTTTTTTCTCTTCAATGGTCACAAAACTCCTCTCCTTTTATTCTGTAGATTTCCTTAAGTAAATTGCGCCAAAATGTTTCGCCTGCTTACAATAAATCAACCTATTTTTTAGTAATTCTAATAACGCTACAAACGTAACTACAATATGTGATTTATTCGGGTATTCAAATAAATCTTCAAATAATAGATCCGTTTTTGTATCTGTCAACTGTTGTAATATTTGATCCATCCGTTCTTCTACAGGTATTTCTGTTCGTTCAATCGTTGAGGTTAAAGGTTCATTCCATTTTTTTCTTTCAAGCATTTGTTGAACTGCATCAAGCATGTCATACAAATCTAAAGAATCTGGTTCAGTTTTAGGTTCTACTTTAGGATTATGCTTAAGGGGTCTGGTATAAATCGTTTGATTTTCTTTTTGTTTCAATTCTACCGCTGCTTGCTTGTATTTTTGATATTCTAACAGTTTTTGAACAAGTTCTTCACGTGGATCCTCTTCAAACTCATCTTCAATCTCATCTACCTCTTGTGTTGGCAAAAGCATTTGGCTTTTAATAGCCAAAAGTGTCGAAGCCATCACTAAATATTCACTTGCAATATTTAATTCTAAGGACTTCATTTGATGAATGTAGTTCATATATTGTTCTGTGATCGTAGCAACTGGAATATCATAAATGTCAATTTCATAGCGATTGACTAAATGTAATAACAAATCCAATGGGCCTTCAAATGTTTCTAATTTCACTTCATATTTTTGACTCATGTACCATAAACCTCTCATTATTCTAAAGCATGACTTATACCTATACGATTTACATATTCAAACATACCCTACTTACTGAACACAAAATAAAAGTATGATAAGGGGGATTTTTAGATATGGGTTCATATAATAATGGTGGATTTGCGTTAATCGTTGTGTTGTTTATTTTATTAATCATTGTAGGTGCTGCTTGGTTTTAAATTAGCATTTTTGTATGCGTACAAAAATCCAGCTTATTTTATCAATGAGCTGGATTTTTTAAATGACAACTTATTCATCACGTTCCTCACAACTATTATAAAACTCCGTCGTGTGAGAATCTCCACATATCGTATATTGATCTTCGTACATTTTTTCAACTGCATCAACCATTTGTTTTCCAATCCCTTGATTTCGATACGACGGATTAACTGAAATGTGTTGAATCACCACTTGCTCTTGATTTTCAATTCTTAAACCGATTGCTCCTAAAACATCTTCATCTTTCCATAAATATAAATGCCAATCTGGATTTGACTCATATTCTTTAATTGTTTGCTGAAGTATTTTTACATTTTTTTCTTCAGGCATAAAAGATAACAAGCCCATAGCAATCTTTTCTAAATTTTTCTTATAACGAATTAACATAGCGACCCCTCAATTAAGAAATTAACTTTCGTAATAAAGAAATAGACAATAATACAATTGCAATAACGACTACCCAGAATAAAATTTTATCATGTTTGTTTCCATTCGTCATGTATTTCGTCATCCTTGTATTTTTGTTTTGCGTATCAATTTTATGTATGTTTTCTGGTAATAAACGCTTGCCAAGCAATATAACCATCGGATTTTTTATTTTTTAAATGAAAGGGAATCACATTCATAAAAGCAACCCAACTATTATATATCATACTCATTAAAAGAATATTATGCATTACATAAAAACATCCGATAAAAGAAAGGATTGCTAAAAGCAAGCTAAAGAAAGGTCCTGCAAGCGCTAATACAATTTTCTCATCATTGTTAAAAGCCTTTACACGTTGACTATTCGTAACACCACCAAGAAAATAAATACGTTTAATCTTAATGCGAACAGTTTTGATCTCAAATTGAACCATTTCTTTACCTTTTCCTAACGTGATTTCGATACGATCTGTTTTTAACAAAAGAGCTGCCACTGTATGTCCGAATTCATGCCAAAAATTTGCGATAGGTCCTATGATTAACATCAAGTATACAAAGAGCACGGTTACACAAACAACCTTTTATAAAATAAGCTTAGCACAAATCTCTTCGTACTAAGCTCTTTTTATTATTTATTATTCTGATACAATTCTAATTTCTTTAATCCCATCACCATTTGACATCGCTTTTGCAAGTTCAATGCCACTTGTTACTTGACCAAACACTGTATGAACCCCATCTAAATGTGGTTGTGGTTCATGAACAATAAAGAACTGACAGCTACCTGTATCTTTACCAGCGTGAGCCATTGATAAGGAGCCTTCCACATGTTTATGTGGATTGCCTTCAGTTTCACATTTAATCGTATAACCAGCAGAACCTGTTCCGTTTCCTACTGGACAACCACCTTGACTTACAAATCCAGGAATCACACGATGAAATGCTAGACCGTCATAAAATTTATCATTCGCTAGTTTTTCAAAATTTTCAACTGTACCTGGTGCTTCATTAGGATACAATTCAAATTCAATTTTCCCATCATTTTCTAATAATATATAGCCCGTCTTTGTCATATCATAATCTCCTTTTTTAAAATGAAACATATCATGTATTCATGATAGCATTATTCTTCATTCATGAAAAGAAATTGCCTATTACGATGAATAATGCAAATCATTTTTCACTAAATCTTGAATCGTTTCTCTCTCTACAACCAATTGATCTTTCCCATTTTCTACAAAAACAACAGCTGGTCTTGCAATCCGGTTGTAATTATTAGCCATAGCATAACCATATGCTCCTGTGGAAAACATCGCTAATATGTCCCCTTGCGTAATCTCTGGAACTTCTAAGTCCCAAATTAACATATCACCAGATTCACAGCATTTTCCAGCAATTGATACTGTTTTTTCGATACGCTCAGTAGCTTTATTTGCGATAATCGCCTCATATTTCGCTTCGTATAAAGCAGGACGCAGATTATCACTCATACCACCATCTACTGAAACATATTCACGAATCCCTGGGATATCTTTAGTTGCACCAATTGAATACAATGTAATACCTGCTTCACCAACTATTGAACGGCCAGGTTCCATCCATATTTCTGGAAAAGGAATTTCAATCTCATTTACTTTTTTCTCAACTTCTTGCACAACGGTTTTCACATATTCCTCATATGGTAAAGGATTGTCTTCTTTTGTATAACGAATTCCAAAACCTCCACCTAAATTCAATACTTCAGGAATATAATTAAATTGATGCTTCCATTTTTCAATTGCCGAAAACAACGTATCTACTGCAATTACAAAACCTTCTGTTTCAAATATTTGGGAACCAATATGACAATGCAATCCTTTAAAATTCATTCTTTGTTCATTCAGAAGTCGTTCTATACCTTTTTCCGCTTGTCCATTTTCTAGATTAAAACCAAATTTTGAATCTTCATTACCAGTCATAATATATTTATGTGTATTCGATTCGATCCCAGGTGTGAGACGAATTAATACATCAATGGTTTGATCATATTTTTCTAATAAAGAAGCAATCATTTCAATTTCATAAAAATTATCAATAACAATGCATCCAATATGATGTTCGATTGCCATCTCAAGCTCAGCGTAGCTTTTATTATTACCATGCATATGTATGCGTTCAGTTGGGAAACCAGCTTGTAAAGCTGTATACAGTTCACCTTCTGAAACAATATCTAAGCTTAAACCTTCCTCATTAGCAACCTCCACCATCGCAATGGAAGAAAATGCTTTAGACGCATAAGCAATTTGTGCCTGAATGCCTAATGTTTCAAATGTCTTCACAAAAGCTCTTGCATTCTTTCTAATAAGGGATACATCATATACATATAAAGGTGTTCCATATTTTTTTGTAAGATCTATCGTGTCTACCCCACCAATTTCTAAATGACCTTGATGATTAATGTTAAATGGATGATGTAATGTTTTCATTTCGTTCGTCCCCCGTTCTATCTCTAAAAGAAATCATACATGCTTTTTTAGTTCATTGCAAAAGGAATTCTTATTTTACTGAATTTTTTTATTAGTGACAACAAAGGCCAATCCCACTTAAGCATAAATTTGGAATTGACCTTTGATGATTATTTCGGTTTTGGTTGACGATACGCATTTTTAGGATGTGTAATACTTGGTCGAATATTGGAGAATGGCACTGGAATTCTAATTAGAATATGCATTAAAGCATATGCATTAAAAGGAATAAATGGCCATAAATAAGGTGTTTTTAAAGCATTCGTATTCACCATATACATGATATTAATTGTAAGTGCAATCATAAAACCATTTACTCCAAAGATTGCTGTAGCTAGCAAAATAAACCACTTTGCTATTTTATTAGATACACCTAATTCATAACTTGGTATCACATACGTACCGATGACACTAATCGCAACATACAAGATGACCTCTGGGGTGAAAAAGCCTACATCTACTGCAATTTGTCCAACAAGTACAGCTGCAATTAAACCAAGCGATGTTGCAAGTGGGGTTGGCGTATGAATCGCAGCCATTCGTAAAAATTCAACCCCGATATCCGCAATTAGAATTTGTAAAAATATCGGGACGTTACCCTCTTCATTTGGACCAATAAATTCTAACCCTTTTGGTAATAGTGACGGATCCATTGTAAACAAAAGCCACAAAGGCAAAATAAATAAAGAAGCCCATAATGCCGCAAAACGAAGGAAACGGACAAATGTTCCAACAACAGGTGATTGTCTGTATTCTTCAGCGTGCTGTAAATGATGAAAGTAAGTTGTAGGTATGATGATCACACTTGGTGATGTATCTACCATAATAATCACATGTCCTTCTAATAAATGAGCGGCAGTAACATCTGGTCTTTCTGTATAACGAACAAGTGGGTATACATTCCATTTCTGATTCAAAATGAATTCATCAACTGTTTTATCTGCTGTTGGCAATCCATCCACTTTAATTTCTTCTAATTTTTTCTTGATTGTATCTACAAGTCCGTCATCTGCAATATCTTTTATATAACTGATACATATATCTGTTTTTGAGCGCTCGCCAACTTTCGTCATTTCGTTACGCAAACGTGTATCTCGAATTCTCCTTCTTATTAAAGCAGTGTTCATGACAATATTTTCAACAAATCCGTCTCTAGAACCTCTGATAACTCTTTCAGTATCTGGTTCTTCTGGCATTCTGCCGGGATATTCTCGTAAATCCAGCACAAATGCTTCATCTACACCATCAATAAAAAAGACAACAAGTCCTGACAGTAACTGATCAATCGCTTCATCCATATCATCGACAATCTCAAGCTGTTCATGAGTCAAGCGATTTTGCACAATTTCCTTAATTTTCGATTTATTGCATTCATGATCATTGATTTCAATTAATGTTCTTAATATTTGGACGATAATTTGATCATCACAAAGTCCATTCACATAGTATAACTGAACCTTTTGTTTTAAGATTACAATTTCTCTAAAATCTACATCATATGAAGTTCCAATTCCTAAACGAGTTTCCATATAAGATTGAACATCACGAATTCTAGAGGATATCGGTGTTTTTCGTTTAACCACTTCATTCACCTTCTTACTTTTTATATTTTTACGAATATAACCCATTGAAATAAAGAGCCAACTATTTTACCAAAGACAATAGCCATCATAAAACTTTTAATATATTTTTGTACGTGTAATCTCTTGGAGATAATTGGGAAAACATTTAATACTTCAGTTAATGCGGCAGCTAACATGCCGACAAATATACCATGGAAACTTCCCCATATGATTAATATGAATGTTGGCATGTGAATGGTAACTTGACTAAAGGTCAGCAGTGTTCCAACCCACGCACCCATCGTTGCACATATCCCAAAAGACTTTGCTTTATGAGTAATGGATGCTAAATGCAGTAATCGCGGAATTAAACCTAATATGGTGAAAAATGCAACAAAACCAGCTCCAACCGCAATGCCACTAGAAAGGCCAATAAGCCATTCAATCCCGTAATAAACTAGGGTCATTAGAATGTAATGTATTCTCTTTTTGGGCTAAATAACGTTGTAACTCTTCTTCATATTTGAACATTTCAACTTCTAGTGGACTTGGTTCTTCGTTAAATTTCTTTTTAAACCAATGATTAAAAAATAATATCATGCCAGCACCTAATCCAATTGAATATGGGATTTGAATCCATAACGGCGATTCACTATGTTTTCCAGTTATAACATAATGTAATTTTTGCTGAACCTCGAGCATGCTAACATCCTCATGAAAATTCATAATCGTCATAGCTGATCCAATAAAAAGCAATAACCAAACCAAGATAACGAGTAAA
>DVIO01000151.1 GCA_018711205.1 Candidatus Avamphibacillus intestinigallinarum
CAATTTGTTTACGAAACACTGATTTTTGCACGTCTTTCGGTGACTTATCCCAGTGATAGTCATGCCCCATTTCTCCAAGCGCCACAACTTTAGGGTGATCAAGCAACGACTCAATCCAAGCTAAATCCTCATCCGTCATGTCAACCGCATCAACTGGATGCCAGCCAATTGCGACATACACATTGTCATATGCCTCTGCAATTTCAAAAGCAAGTGGGATCGTTTCTCTGTCAAAGCCGACAATCGTCATATATTTCACGCCGGCCGCAAAAGCACGTTCTGCGGTTTCTCTCCAGTCATCCTTAAATTGTTCTGCGTTCAAATGCATATGTGTATCAAATAACATCGTCATCCTCCTTTATAGATCACAATAACTCTTCATATCATAAGCCAGTCTCACAACACCAATGGCAAAAAGGCCCACCTATCGTTAAGAGACAGGTGAGACCTTAAAACAAGTACGATTAGCGAACGACCGAACCATTTGGCAGATCTTTTTCAACCGTTGTTAAGACGAGATTTCCTGATTCGTCTTCCCCTGAGAGAATCATCCCTTCTGACATCTCACCACGTAGTTTCACTGGTTTTAAATTCGCTACTACAATCACTTTTTTGCCAACGAGTTCTTCTGGTGTGTAAAACTCTGCGATACCTGAAACAATTTGACGCTTTTCTTTTCCAAGATCAACTTGTAATTTCAATAATTTATCTGCTTTTTTAACTTTATCAGCCTTGGTAATTTCAGCGACACGGAAATCTAGCTTCATAAAGTCATCAAAGATCACTTCGTCTTTTTCATCGTTTGCTTGTTGTTTTTTCTTTTTCGTTTGTTTCGGCGCTGTCATTTCCATCATGTCTTTAATCGCTTTAACTTCAGCTTCTACATCAAGACGTGGGAAGATTGGCGTTCCTTTTTCAACAGGCGTGCCTGCTTGCACTTGACCTTGCGTGTAAATACTATCCCATTCATGTAAAGCTTTATCCGTAATACCTAATTGACGGAAGATTTCTGCAGGCGCTTCTGTTAAGAACGGTTTTAACATCACACCAACAATACGTAATGATTCCACAAGGTGAGCCATTACGTTACCAAGACGCGCTTGATTCGTATCATCTTTTGCTAAAACCCATGGCTCTGTTTCATCAATATATTTATTCGTACGACTAATTAATTGCCATAGACTCGATAGAGCAACCGAGAATTGCATATGTTCCATCGCATCTTCAACATGGGTAATCGTTTCTTTCGTAAATGATTCTAATGACGCTTCAATGTCTGTTTCAGCCGGCACATATTCTGGTGTCACACCATCAAAGTATTTTTGAATCATCGCAACCGTACGATTTAGTAAGTTACCAAGGTCGTTGGCCAAATCATAATTCGTACGCTCAACAAATCCTTCTGGTGTAAATACACCGTCCGAACCAAAGGGTACCTCACGTAATAAATAATAACGCAAGGCATCTAAACCATAACGATCGGTTAATTTCACAGGGTCGACAACGTTACCTTTTGATTTAGACATCTTACCATCTTTCATGAGGATCCAACCATGTGCAAAGACTTTTTTCGGAAGTGGCAAATCAAGTGCCATTAACATAATTGGCCAATAAATTGTATGGAAGCGGACAATCTCCTTACTCATTAAGTGAACATCAGCTGGCCAGTATTTTTTGAACAGCTCATCATTGTCTGTACCATAACCAAGTGCAGTAATATAATTGGTCAGCGCATCAATCCATACGTAAATAACATGTTTTGGATTGCCTGGCACTTTAATACCCCAATCAAATGTCGTCCGTGATACTGCAAGGTCTTCTAAACCAGGTTTGATAAAGTTATTTAACATTTCATTTTTACGACTTTCTGGTTGAATGAAATGCGGATTATCTTCATAAAATTGGACAAGTCGATCAACATATTTACTCATTTTGAAGAAATAAGATTCTTCTTTAACTTTTTCGACTTTGCCCCCACAATCTGGACAATGACCATCATCTAATTGTCTCTCCGTGAAGAACGATTCACACGATGTACAATACCAGCCTTCATATTCATCTAAATAAATATCGCCTTGCTCAAGCAATTGGGCAAAGATCTTCTCCACGACTTGTTTATGGCGTGGTTCTGTCGTCCGAATGAAATCATCATTCGTGATCTCTAGTTTTTTCCAAAGGTTTTGGATTGTACTGACAATATCATCCACATATGCTTGAGGCGTTAATCCAGCCGCTTCTGCTTTACGTTGGATTTTTTGACCATGCTCATCCGTCCCCGTTAAATACATCACATCAAAGCCACGCATTCTCTTATAACGTGCAATGGCGTCCCCTGCTACTGTAGAGTAAGCATGTCCAATATGTAATTTTCCACTCGGGTAATAAATCGGTGTCGTAATATAAAATGTTTTTTTAGCTTGTGCCATATTGCTGACTCTCCTCTTTTATCGACTTTTTATATAATATATATTGTATAGATTTCTTAAACGAATTTCCAATATTGAAGTAGTTACAAAAAATTTTCCATTTTTTGCGTATAATGACCCAATAAAAAGTCATTGTTTACGTATTACTATAATGTAACATATTTTTATTTTTTGAAGATGTGTTACAAAATTGTCACGGTTTGACGGCAAAACTAATAGACAGCCCTAGAAATGCCTGGTACTATGTTACTAGAATAAAGTTGAACGATGACGTATATTTATACAACCATCTTCAATAACAAATTGAGTGAATCAGTGACCGAATCTTTAATATAAATTTACACGGGGAGAGAAGATATCATAATGAAATCTACAGGTATTGTACGTAAAGTCGACGAACTTGGTCGTGTCGTAATTCCAGTTGAACTTCGTCGCACGTTAGATGTACACGAGAAAGATGCAATGGAAATCTTTATCGACAATGATAAAATCATTTTCAAAAAATATAAACCAAATATGGCTTGCCAAATTACTGGTGACATTACAGATCAAAATGTTTCACTTGCAGATGGCAAGCTCATTTTAAGCCCAGAAGGCGCATCAGAACTAGTCAACGAAATTAATCAAAAAATGAATCTATAAAAAGAAACCATCATGTTATGAAGGCTCGCTGATTCGCTCTTCGATTCGTATATAAAAGGCAAGCTAACTGCACACTACGGTAGCTTGCCTTTTAGATTCAATTTATATGATACGCCTGGTAAACCTCTCGCTTTGGAAGATTTCGTTCGGTCGCAACGCGTTTAATCGCTTCTTTAGAGGAGATATTGTCCTCTTCCATTAATTGCTCAACATGATCCTCTATCGATAAGGCTTTCCACCATACACTGACTTCATCCTCAGCGATAAGCTCATCAGATGCACCTTCAACAATGACGACAAACTCTCCTTTTAATGACGTTGTCTCTACCCAGTGCAAAATCTCTTCAACCGAACCACGTGCATACTCTTCAAATTTTTTCGTTAATTCTCTCGCTAACGCAATCCGGCGGTTCCCTAACACTTCAGATAGTGCGAATAGCATTTCCTTTAACCTGTGAGGAGATTCGTAAAAGATTAACGTAGCCCGCTCTTTTCGTAAACCTTCTAATTCGTGTTTTCGTTCTTTTTTCTTTCTCGGCAAAAATCCGTAAAATAAAAAACGATTCGTATCTAAGCCTGAACCAACGACTGCACATAACGCCGCACTCGCTCCAGGTAAGACGACGACTGGCAAATCTTCTGCAATCGCTGCTGCGACAATTCGGGAACCTGGATCTGATATAGCTGGCATGCCGGCATCACTTACAATCGCTACTTGTTCACCAGCCTGGAGTCTGTTAACGATTTCTGTATCACGTGTCATCTCACTATATTCATGGTAACTGATGAGAGGGACATGGATATCGAAGTAATTTAATAGCTTTTTCGTATTACGTGTATCTTCAGCTGCAATCACATGTGATGACTTCAAAATGGATAAAGCTCGGTACGTGATGTCTTCCAAATTTCCAATCGGTGTCGGCACAATATATAATGTGCCCACCTCACGGGATTCAAAGCTCTTCTGAATTTGCATACGTCATCACTTCTTTCAGTTGTGCTTGAATGAGGGCGATCTTCTCTTTACGAGACAATTGTTTAATTTCGTACTCACGTTGCATCGCTTGTTGCTTCGTCGGATGCTCTTCAATAAATACGGCTTTACATGGCCCACGTCCACGCGTATATTTAGCACCTTTGCCATTATTATGTGCTTCTAACCGCTTCAAGAAGTCATTCGTATAGCCTGTATAAAATGTGCCATCTTTACATTTCAAGATATAAACGACATGCTTTTCAGTTTCCATAAATGATCTCCTCAGCTTCCTTTGTATAAGTTCCGTCCTTGTCATAAATAAATAAGGGCGGCAATATTTTTAAACCTGGCTTACCATCCCGTATCGCCTCAATGAGCAACATATTCGCTTCTTTATGTTGCTTTGGATAAACGAGCTGCATACGCTTAGGCTCCAAATGATGCGCCCGGCATAATTCTAATATATCTACGAGACGTTCTGGTCGGTGCACGAGCGCTACCTTACCACCTGGCTTTACATAACGTTTGCACGCTTGAATAACGTCTAATAATGTACACTTCACTTCATGACGCGCAATGGTTAAATGCTCATTCACGTTATGCTCTGTCGCTTTAGGTGTTTTAAAATAAGGCGGGTTACATGTCACTGTATCGTATGAGCTTTGTGGCAAGATATCCTTCATCTCTTTTAAATCACCGTGAATGAACGAGATTTGTGCCTCCAGCTCATTATATTGCACACTTCGCTTCGCCATATGATACAGCCGTTCTTGAATCTCTACACCTGTCACATGTGCTTTTGTCCGTTTAGACAACAGCATTGGAATGACGCCATTGCCAGAGCAGAGATCAAGGATATTCCCACGCTGAATCGGAATCGATGCAAAGCGTGCCAATAATACCGCATCTAATGAAAAAGCAAATACCGTCTTACTTTGAATAATCCGCAAATGCTCGTCTGCTAATAAATAATCGAGTCGTTCGTCTCCGATAAGCTCCATCTTGCTTTGTTCCCTTCTATCGCTTCAATATATTTCCTTTAATGCTAACATACATTTTGCCAAATCAAACACAAAAACTGCCCCGTCCATGTCAACATGTTCGGGACAGCTCATATGATTATTTCGTTTTATTCAAAAATTCTAAACAAAACAGGCAGTCTTCTTTCCCTCTAGGTGTACCAAACTGCATGTTACAAATATGGAAGCCTTCTTCATACAATCTTGCTAAATTATCATAGCCTTCGCCGGGAATCGGGAGGTTTTTAGTAATTTCATGTTGCGCCCCCGTCTTTTCATCTGATTCCCCATGTTTCTCATTAAGTCGTTGATGTAAAAAATCATTTTCTAGCGCAAGGCGATGTTTATCTTCTATTAACTCACCGAGTTGTTGTTTCAAATCACCGAGTTGTTCATAAAGCGCTCCAATTTGCATTTCCATGTCTGTTACTTGATCAAATATTTGCTTTTTGTTCACGCCTACTCACTCCATTATTCTGTGACCTGCGCCTGAATGATTCCTTCTTGGACGAGTTCTTCTAATGAATATTCAATCACCCGTTCATTTTCTTCTGAAATCTCAATTTGGACGACTTTGTCTAAAATATTCATCCCAACGACTTTCCCACTTCCAAATGGTGTATGAATCACTCTACCGATATCGGGTAGTTCACGTTTGGCTTCTTCATATTGATCGTTCTCATATTTCAAGCAGCACATGAGTCTACCACATAAGCCAGATATTTTCGCAGGATTTAAAGAAAGATTTTGATCTTTGGCCATCTTAATCGATACCGGTTCAAAGTCCCCAAGGAACGTTGAACAACATAGCATCCTACCACATGGCCCGATACCACCGAGCATTTTTGCTTCATCTCTTACACCGATTTGTCGCAACTCAATTCTCGTCTTAAACTCTGCTGCTAAATCTTTTACAAGATTACGGAAATCAATCCGACCTTCTGCTGTAAAGAAGAAAATAATTTTATTACGATCAAATGTATATTCAACCTCTACTAGGTTCATGTCTAAGTCATGCTCTTGAATTTTTTCGACACAGGCATGAAAGGCTTCTGTTGCCAATTCCTTATTTTCTAATGCCTTCTGTTTATCTTCTTCTGTTGCAATGCGTAACACTTTTTTAAGAGGAAGGACAACATCCTCCTCATCGACAACTTTATTGACGATTTCTACTTTACCGAGCTCTATGCCACGTACTGTTTCAACGACGACATAGTCAGAAATTGTAATCTCATCCGCACCAGGATCGAAATAATAAATTTTCCCAGCTTTTTTAAAGCGTACTCCAATTACTTCTATCAATCCTATCACCTTATCTCTTCACTTGAAGTACTAATTTTTCCATGATGAGCGTTGGTTGAATATTTTGTTTAACCTCTCTTTTAGCCCGCATAACCGCTTGCACATTAGAGAGAAGTGCCTCTTTACTAAAGCGTAAAGCTGCCTCTTGGAGACGTTCGTCCGTTTTCGTCAACATCACCATTCGCTCATCATCACCAATATGGTGGTATAGTATATCCGAAAATACACGTAATAAAAGGTCTAAACCTTGTTCTATATCCGTACGTTCTTTAAAATGTGTGAACCAATGTTGATGAATGAACAAGTAGGCATCATCAGGATTCGTTGCAAGAATGCCAATCAATTGTAACACCAGTTTTCGCGCTTGGGCAAATGCTTCAGATTTAGAAAGCTCCAATGCTTCATCTACATTGTTCGTTAATGAACTAATGATACGGGCAAGGGATGCCTGAATCCCTTCTTCAAGCAATTGTTGTTCAAACATAGCTCGTGGCAGTGGTTGTAAATCAAGCAACTGACAACGTGAGCGAATGGTTGGTAGCATCGCTTGGCCATTTTCGGTTAACATCATCGCTGTCGTCGCCCGGCTCGGTTCTTCTAAAAATTTCAAGATCCGGTTCGCTGCATTCACCGTTAAGGTTTCTGCTCCTTCGATGATATAAATTTTCTGATTTGACTCCATACCTGAGTAGGTGAATTCTTTTTGTAACTGGCGAATTTGTTCGATTTTGATGGACTGACCATCCGGCTTAATCATATGTACATCGGGGTGATTCCCCGATTCAATTCGCTGACAAGCGTTACAGGTTAAACATGGATTAGGTCCATTGGGCTGTTCACAGAACAATGCCTTTGCAAATAAGGTAGCAATGGCTTTTTTACCTGTACCTCTGGCACCCTGAATGAGATAAGCATGAGACACACGTGATTTATTAATACTATTTTGAATAATATGTGCTACAACAGGTTGAACCTTTGCAACTTCTTCCCATGTATTCATGCCGCTTCATCCTCTAATGTTTACGTATATATATTAACGAGTAACCCTTTAATTTCGCCAATTAGACCGAGAAGATCGACCGTTTTCTTCTCATGATCCATGACTTGTTCGGTTAATTCAACTAGTTTTTGATCGACTTCTTTCACGAGTGCAAGTGTACTATGCGTACCGTCAAATCCAAATGAGGAGGATTTAGACAAATCTAATCCTTTGGAAACCGTGTCTTCTAGAAAACCTTTTACCATCCGTTTGAATTTCGTTAATTCACGAAACGTACGATAACGTGATAGCTTCTCACCTTGAGCTTCAATATCTTGAATCAATTTATCTAAACCATCTTGTCGTACTTTTAAGGTTTCTGAGTGTACCAATTGGCCAAAGGATTGCTTGCTTTCCACAGGCGTACGAGCTTGTTTCGCTTCTACATTCGCACGCATATCCTGTGTAATTTTCATACGGGTTGGCCCCTTTCAGAATAAAATAATTTAAAATTGATGAAATGCTTCAATTGGCATGATGAAAACGGTCGCACCACCGACTTCTACTTTGATTGGTTTTGAGATATACGTATCTGCATTACCACCCATTGAAGAAATTGGAGCGACAACTTGTTCTCTTTGTGAGCAGTTTTCACGAATAATGTCTAGTGCTTGATCGACATGCTCATCTTCACAACCAATCATCAACGTCGTGTTCCCTTCTTTTAAGAAACCACCTGTCGTTGCCAATTTCGTCGTTTTAAAATTGTGCTCACCTAATGCATCGGTCAAATGATTAGAATCTTTATCCTGAATGACAGCAATTAATAATTTCATGAATAATGCCTCCTCATAATTCCTTTGGATTTTTATATATTATGAATTCCGTCATAAAATATGCTTCATTATAAGAGATAGACAATCTGATACTACCGTGTCTATATCTTTTGTTGCATCTACATGCTGAATTCTATCTTTGTAACGGTCACTCACGAGTTCATACCCTTTGGCCACTCGCTTATGAAAGTCGAGCGTCTCTAAATCTAGTCGATTCACTTCTCGTGCTGTGTTTGCTTCAATACGAGCAAGTCCTGCTTCAGGTGTAATATCAAATAAAATCGTCAAATCTGGCATGGCCTGTTGGATAGCGAATTGATTGATGTTAAATACTTCCTCAATTCCTAAACCTCTTGCATAGCCTTGATACGCTAAACTTGAATCAATAAAACGATCGCAGAGTACGATTTGGTTTGCTTCCAGGGCAGGGAGTACCTTCTCAACAAGATGTTGGCGCCTTGCCGCAGCATACAATAATGCCTCTGTATGAGCATCCATCTCTGTATGAGCTGGATCCAAAATGAGTTTCCGAATCTGTTCTGCAATTGGAATACCGCCTGGCTCACGAGTTGTCAGCACATTGCGGCCTTCTTTTGCGAATTGCTGGGCTAACGCACGAATGACAGACGTTTTGCCTGCACCTTCCACACCTTCAAATGTTATAAAATAACCACTCACATCGATTACTCCTTACCCGTTCTGGACCAAATAGTCACTTGCTGCTAAAACTATATATAAATGGATTATGCTTATTTATGCACTGCTTGCGAGTACGTATATAAACCATACGGACTCTCTTCTATTGTAGCACGAGTCAGCAGATTTTTTAATGATTATCCATCGGCGGCGAAGGATTTTTTCAAAAAAGAAAACCATCTGCGTTTTCTAGCAGATGGCTTGGCTCTTTAGGATTCTCTTACATTATTTGGTGCGTGCTTTAGCAATCATTTCGATTTCGATGTTTGCACCAAGTGGTAGCGCTAATACAGCAATACAAGTACGTGCTGGATGTGGCGCACTAAATTGTTTTTCATAAACGGCATTCACTGCTTCAAAATCGTTCATATCTGTTAAATAGACATTTACTTTCACGACATCCGCTTCTGTTAAATCCGTTTCTTCCATAACATCAAACAAATTTTTGAAGCATTGCTCCGTTTGTGCAGCAATATCATCTTGAATTTCTTTTGCATCATCTTTTGATAATGTATTCATTGCCGTTTGACCTGAGAAGAAAATATAGTCTCCCCCATCAATGGCATGGGAATACGGTCCAGATACAAAAGCATTTTTTGCATTATACGCTTTTCTCATTTTAAGGCTCCTCTCGGTAGTAGCTGATATTTAGCATATTTAAACATGCTCTTCCCTTTTATCGTAGACAAAAACCTCTAACTACGATGAGTCAGAGGTTTTTGAATAATACATCATGCTCCATTATTTACCAGCGACAATTTCGCCGTCTTCATAGACAACTTCGCCGCTTACGATTGTTGTTTTCACATTCCCTTTATATTCATTACCTACATATGGTGAATGTTGGTGACGGTAAAGTAGATCGTCTTTTTCAAGTACGAAGCTCTCGTCTAAGTCAACAATTGTAATGTCGGCATCATAACCTTCTTTAATATCACCTTTATTTTCAATTTTGAAGATTTTTGCTGGGTTTGTTGCAGCAACTTGAACAATTTTCTCAAGTGGTACATTACGTTTGAAATGTCCCTCTGTTAATAAAATGTTCAATGTAGATTGTGCACCTGAAATACCGCCCCAACCTTCAAAGAAGTTATCTGTAATTGTTTTCATGTCTGCTGGAGCTGGTGAATGGTCAGAACCAACTGTATCAATTTCGCCAGCTTTTAGTGCTTCCCAAAGATCTTCTAGCTCATCTTGGTTACGAAGTGGTGGCATACATTTTGCAACGCCACCTTGTTCAGCTAAGTCATCTACAGTAAGCGCTAGGTAATGCGGGCATGTTTCCACTGTAATATCTACACCGCGGTCTTTTGCTTCTTGAATGATGTTTACAACTTTACGGCTACTTGCATGCACGATATGCAGTTTACAGCCTGTAGCTTCTGCAAATGATAGCACGCGACGAACCGCTTCGATTTCTGAAATAATCGGACGTGATTCAACGAAATCGTATGCAGATGTTTTGCCGGCTTCTAGTTTTTCTTTTGCAAGTTCTTCACAAATCACTGTACTCTCAGCATGAACGGCAACTAATGAGCCAAGTGACGCGATTTTTTCCATCCCTTTAAATAATGTCGTGTCATCTGCATTGTGGAAGTCATCGATCCCACTTGGTGACATAAATGCTTTAAAACCGATTGCCCCGTTTTCATGCAGTTCTTTAAGATTATCAAGGTTCTCTGGAACAAGTCCACCCCAGCAATATGCATGAACGACTGATTTATCTTTTGCTAGGTTCTTTTTAATGTCGAGATTTTTCTTGTCGACGACAGGTGGTGTAGAGTTTAGTGGCATATCAAAGAATGCTGTTGCCCCACCTTTTGCAAGACTTTTACTACCTGTTTCAAGTCCTTCCCATTCTGCACGTCCTGGCTCGTTAAAGTGAACGTGTGCATCAATCATACCTGGGAAAACGTGTTTACCTTTGGCATCGATTACACGATCTGCTGAATCATCTAGATTCGGAGCGAATTTGGCAATTTTGCCATCTTTTACAGCGACATCTGCTTCAAGTGTTTGCTCAGATGTTACAACTGTACCGTTTTTAATAATTAAATCATAAGTTGCCATGTTGCGAACCCTCCAATATAATTTTTACGCTATGACGAATAGGCCAAATGATTTTTTTGGCATTACTCTTATTTATTTTCCCTTAAGACGAGAAATAAAATCCTATCTTTAATATAATCCTTCTTTTTTTCAGTGTCTAATATTTACAATCAAAATAGTGATCTTTTTGTAAATGTTTACATTATTTCAGCTCATACTTCGTCCCTTTTTTGAAACTAGAATGCTTAAATCCAAATTTCGATAGTAGCAGATACGCAAGACCCCCTACGAAGAATCCAATGATCCAAGCAAGGTCAACGTTAATAAACGCAAAGCCTGCTCCGACAAAGAGGGCAATCATCGCTGCTGGGTTGTAACCCGCAAACGGCCCTTTTTCTTCATAAAGATCTTTTAATTCAATCCGTTGTTTACGCATCACGTAATAATCTACTAAAAGAATCGCAACAATTGGACCTAAGAATGCTGAATAAATCAGAATGAACATATCCAAGCCTTTTGAGCTTTGCTCTTGAACGAGTAACCATGGGAATGCACCCATTGCTAGTAAACCTGTGATGGTAACAGCCACTTTGTAATTCACTTTTGTCAGTAGTGAAATCACATAAGTTGGCGGAATGATATTGGCCACCATATTCGTTGCAATCGTCGCAATCACAATAAAGACAGAGACACCAAGGGTTACATAAGAGTTATCAATGACAACAGCAAGTGCACTTGGTGGGTTGTTGATCCCTGTCACACTTGCCACCATCGCACCAATCATCAACACAAAGCCATATGCGATGAAAATAGGTGAAAAGTACATCATGCCTCGTTTTGTATCACTAATCCCCGACTCTAATTCACGTGAATAGTCCGACGCATTTAAGAAGATGGCTGCATAATTTCCAAGGAAAATCATAATAAATCCAAAGAATGGCAGTCCCCAAGTGCCTTCAACATGAATCCATTTGTCAGCAATTTCACCACTATAAGAAGTCATCAATATCCAAAAGACGTAAACCAATGCAAGCATGATGACAACAGAAGCCAACGTCTCTACCCATTTAATCGCTTGGAAGCCAAACAATGAGAGTACAATTTGGACAGCTTGTAACGCGATAAAACAAACCACAACGTTATCAAATGAACCGCTCGTCAAAATCTTAATCACTTCGTTTAATGCTGTACCCCCAATCCAACTCTGGATTCCGTACCAAATAATCGCGGGAATCGCACGCATTAAAGAAGAAATCACGGTCCCTTTAAAACCAAAGGACATACGTAACTGGACAACATAGGGCACACCATCTCGGTAACCCATACGGTCGTTTAACGCAAAGATTGCCGAAATAATTAAGATCGCAATAAAGGCCGCTGCAATCGTCTGAAAAATATTCAGCGTTGCCACACCAGCTACAACAACACTAGCCCCTAGTGTCATATTCCCCATATTGACGCCATCGCCAACCCACATAAACATATAGGGCACTTTACCAACCGTCCGGTCATTCGGACCATTCGGTTTAAGCGACTTATCCTCATTAGCAATTGCTGCTGCATCTTTAATTTCTGCTTGATTTACACCTTCAGACATTTTTATTCACTCCTCGTGTATGCTTTCATACTCTAGCGTTCAATGAAACAAAAAATGAATCCATGTGTAACAACAGGCGATTGAATTTAAAATGACCTCCTTTTTAATGTTCTGATTCTATCGATTACCTAACTATAACTGTTGATTACCCCCTTTCAAATAGAGACAAACCATATACACGTTATGCCAGAGATGACGTAGGTCGTATATCGGGTAGGCAGGATGAATGATTATAAATGCACAAAAAAGCTGGGACATGGTGATACGCACCACGTCCCAGCTTTATATTGAATTTAAGAATATAAGGTTTCTGTTCTGACACCTCGTAATCGTTTAACAAATTGCTGATAGATGTCTTGTTCTGGTTCTGCCTGAACGATTTGTCTTTCACATTCCAAACAAATATACAGCTGATACAAGTAAAATCCGCTTTCCTTCTCCTCGTCACAAATTCCACAGCATGCTTTCGTTTGTATCATCGTCACAACCCCCACGTTTTTTTCACTTCGTATTCTAAGTATCTACCAAACTGTGAAAAAATATACACGATGTTTTCAAATCTTTTGATAACCTATGCAAGCGCATCTCGTCTCGTGTACTGTGGGAGATTGATTTTTAAAAAAGACAGCAAAAAACGAACAGATTGTACATTTGCTGTCATCTGTTCGTTTTGGAATTTAGACAAATATTTGAATCGCTGCCAGTGCAGCAACTCCAAAGATTCCAAGAAACCCAGAAATGGCAGTCGTAAATAGATTAATGGGGATATTCAGTCCAATGGAACCACCAAACACATTAAAGAAAAATAAAAACAATACACCGATTCCTAGCTTCGCCATCGTTTGTCCAACAAAACGCACAGGGCGAATCGGCGCGCCAACAAATAGCAACACAACAATAAAAACAAGCATCAGCGATATCACAACTGTAGAATTCACAGCAAAAAACGCCCTCCTTTTTACACTACTTCAAATATATGCACGAAATCTTGTAAAAAGAACGATGCTTGTCTATACGACTGTGTTAACGTTCGTAGCGAACCGCACTAATGTTGCGATGTCTCGCCTCACGTAATAAATATAAATATTTTTCACGTGCAAGCTTTTCATAGATTGAGCTAAAATCAGTTGGATCAATACTCTTAGCTGCAATAGATTGAATATGTTTCCAATCCCGTTCAATGACAAAGATTGAATTCAGCAACGCTTGATCAACGTCTTGTTTTTTTATTTTTCTAGCCATTGTAACCACCCATTCTCTTTTACAATTCCCTTCTACCCTCTAACGCCTTAGATAATGTCACTTCATCGGCATATTCTAAATCTCCACCGACAGGTAAGCCATGTGCAATCCGCGTAATGCGCACGCCAGCGGGTTTGACGAGCTTGGAAATATACATTGCAGTGGCTTCACCTTCAATATTAGGGTTCGTCGCCAATATTAATTCTTTGACATCCTCTTCCTTCAAACGGTGAATCAGCGATGGAACGTTAATATCTTCAGGACCAATGCCATCCATCGGTGAAATCGCGCCATTTAACACATGATATTTGCCTTGGAACTCTTTCATTTTCTCCATTGCAATCACATCTTTTGGATCTTCCACGACACAGATTAACGAGCCATCTCGTGATGTATCCTGACAAATTTGGCACGGATCTGTATCTGTAATATGCCCACAAATGCTACAATGCGTTAATTCACGCTTTGCATTCACAAGAGCTTGTGCAAATTCTAGCACGTCATCTTCTTTCATATTTAAAACGTAAAAGGCCAGGCGGGATGCCGTTTTCGGCCCGATACCTGGCAATTTCGTAAAACTATCAATCAGCTTAGAAATTGGTGCTGGATAATACATCTCTTTTGCCTCCTAGAACATGCCACCGCCGCCAGGCAATCCTTTCGTGAACTGTCCCATTGTTTCAGCTGTTTTCTCATCAATTTGGTTCAATACGTCATTTGTCGCCGCGATGATTAAATCTTGTAGCATTTCGATATCATCAGGATCGACAACTTCTTCACTAATCGCAACATCTGTAATTTCTTTTTTACCATTTGCATGAACGGTTACCATGCCACCGCCAGCTGCTGCTTCAAATGTCATCTCATGTAATTCTTCTTGAGCCTTCGCCATTTTCTTTTGCATCTTTTGCATTTGCTTCATCATATTACCCATATTACCTTTCATCAAAAACGCCTCCTAAAAATTAGTATCATCAAATATATATGATTCAAAATGAATGCGCAATGGATTATTCATCATGAATATCTAATAAATCATCACCGACAAGCTTCCTCGCTTCTTCAATAAACGAATCGGGTTCGTCAGTCTCTTTTGATTCCTGTTGCCCTTGTTTTTCTACGTATTCATTACGCAACTCTTGCCAAGCCGCCTCAGGTATTGGAATCATTTCTAGCTTCTTACCTGTAATCTGTTCTAAAATACTTTCGGCAAGCTCCTTATTATCTAAGAATAAGGAACAATGAATCTCATATTTAAACGCCACGACAAGTGCTGTACTTGAAGCCGCTGCCGGTTTCGAGTCAACAATCTTGGCATGTGCGGGGGCACTTGTATTTTTTAATTGTGTTAAGAATGTTGCCCATTTCGTCGTCGTATCTTGTAATGCCGAACGTTCTGCCTCAGCTAGAACCGTTCTAATTTTTTCGTATGGAATCTTGAACGTACTCTTCGCCGGACGTTGCGACGGCTGCCTTGTTTCGCGTCGTGGTGGCGCTGTGCGCTCTGGGTTATTCTTCAGCTGTCCGAGTTCTTTTTCTAAACGGGCCAATTTATCCGTCAATTGATGGATCACATTTGTATCAACGCCTGCCCCGTCTCCAGCGTGAGCTGTTTGCCCGCTCGTAAACTCAGCGATTTGAAGCAACGCAATTTCAATGAACACCTTTGGACTATTCGTCCATTTCATCTCTTGCTGACAATGGTTCAATTCTAGAATCGCTCGCTGAATCCACTTCACATCTATCGTTTCACTTAGCTTAGAAAACGTCTCATTTACACGTGCACGTTCAAGCATATCTGCTAAGTCTGCACTGCTTTTATAAAGTAATATATCCCGTAAGAAATAAATCAAATCAAATACGAATCGTCCGGGATCCTTTCCACCTTCAAGCATTTCGTCTAAATGTGTTAAGGCTTGTTCACTGCTTCCATCATACAGGCTTTTTGTAATATTTTCTAATAAGTCTTGCCCAACACTTCCCGTAACAGCAAGCACATCGTCTAATGTCACATCGTCACTACTATACGAAATCGCCTGATCTAAAATACTTAACGCATCACGCATACCACCTTCAGCCGCTAGAGCGACTGTTTCAAGTGCTGCTTGATCAACTTGAACATGTTCACCTGTAATGATTTCCTCCATCCGGTTTACAATCGCCTGGTTGGAAATCGGACGAAAATCAAAACGTTGACAGCGTGAAATAATCGTCAGAGGAATTTTATGTGGTTCAGTTGTAGCCAGTATAAACACAACATGCTTTGGAGGTTCTTCAAGCGTTTTTAGAAGTGCGTTAAAAGCATTCACTGAAATCATATGCACCTCATCAATGATATACACCTTATATGGTACAACACTTGATGCATATTTAACTTTATCGCGAATCTCACGAATGTCATCGACACTCGTATTCGAAGCAGCGTCAATTTCAATCACGTCTGAAATGGATCCGTCTTGAATCCCGAGACAAGCCGCACATTCGTTACACGGCTCTTTCGCCGGTCCGTTTTCGCAGTTGATTGTTTTAGCAAAAATCTTTGCAGCACTCGTTTTCCCAGTTCCACGAGGTCCTGAGAATAAATAGGCGTGCGTAAACTTCTCCTCAACAATGGCGTTTTGCAAGGTCCGTGTAATATGCTCTTGTCCGACTACATCATGAAACGTCTGGGGACGCCAAGTTCGGTATAGTGCTTGATAGCTCATAACGTGCTTCCTCCTATTATATCTCTACAATTATATCAAATTTATATAGGAAAGCCTACAAGTTTGAATCTTTCTTCAAGGTAATTTTAGCGAGCAAATCCGTCATATTTTTGTCGAAAATTTTCTACAATTACCATTTGCATTGCTTTTCGAAAACACGTATAATAAACAATACCGCACTAAGTGGGGAGCTAGCGGCACCCTGTACTCGCAATCCGCTACAGCGAGACTGACCGCCGTCTTCGGCATGGCGGTTGCAAGGTCTGCCTTAAGGAATTGGTGTTGACATTTGAGTCCTGCGCAACAGAAACCTACGAACCCTGTCAGGTCCGGAAGGAAGCAGCAGTAAGTAGTCATTTCCGTGTGCCGCGGGGAAGCTCAGATTGAGCCATGAACTTAAGTAACGCTTGGGACTGCCATGACAATGACGGTGTGCGGCTTACATAGCGCATATCCAGCATGTTCATTTATGACAAATGAGCATGCTTTTTTATATGCAAAAAACACGCACATCCCTTGCATCATGCCTCGGACGAGCGTGTTCTTGCACGTTGTTGTTTGCGTTGTTTTCTAATTTGTTTAAAAAAGTCCTTTAACAAGCTACTACATTCTGCTTCTAGTACGCCTGTCACGACTTCAGCCTGATGATTCAGTCGCGAATCCGTTAATAAATTCATTAACGTTCCAGCACACCCTGCTTTGGGATCCGTCGCCCCGTAGACGACACGTGGAATTCGCGAAAGCACAATTGCCCCCGCACACATCGAACACGGTTCAAGCGTGACATACATCGTACAATCCTCAAGTCGCCAGCTCCCGACCGCGCTATTCGCCGCTTCAATGGCTGCGATTTCAGCATGACGCGTTGCCACTTGATCCGTTTCACGTAAATTATGACCACGGGCAATCACCACATCGTCTTTTACAATTACGGCTCCGATGGGCACTTCAAGTTTCTCACCTGCTTTTTTCGCTTCAGCAATTGCTTCTTGCATAAATTGCTCATCTGTAGTCATCGCAATACACTTCCATTCATGTTTGAATTCAGGCCATCCGGAAAAACTAATGCTAACACATTATTTTTATGGGAGGCTCTCATGTCTAATGCTTATGATCGTCATGCGTTAATTTTAATAGATCTTATCAATCCTTTTGATTTTAACGGAGGTACGGACTTATATCAGCATACGCTAGAAATTGTACCACATCTCAACCGTTTAAAAGATTTTGCCCGGACTCATGACATTCCGATTATTTATGTCAATGACCATTATGAGATTTGGCAATCCAGTCCCGAGCCGATTATTCAGTATTGTCAAAACGAACAAAGTGAGCAGATTATAAACGAACTTCGCCCACATGAAGACGATTATTTTCTCATTAAACCGTTTCATTCTGCTTTCCACCAGACGCCACTGCGAGCGCTCTTGGAGAGCTTACAAAAAACAACCTTAATCCTTGCTGGGATTGCAGGAGATATTTGTATTTTATTTACTGCCCAAGATGCATATATGTATGGCGATTATAAATTATGGGTACCCAAAAATTGCCTCGCCTCAGAAACAAAAGAGGGCAATAATCATGCACTCGCCCTCCTTCATTCCGTCACAAAAGCGAGCATCACTCCGATTTGATGCTCATCCTCTCACATAGAAAAACCCGTGTGAAACAGCATTCACACGGGTTTCCCATTCATGCATATTTTTATGTCAATACGTTAAGAGACTCTCGGTTAAAGGCTGGCAAATCTTTCGGCGTACGACTTGTCACAAGTTGGTTTTGGCAAACGACAACTTCTTCATCACGATAGTTCGCACCAGCATTTTCAAGATCCACTTTAATCGATGTGAAACCTGTAACATCGCGACCTTTTAAAGTTTTCGCATTAATCAACAGTTGCGGACCATGACAAATCGCCATCACAGGTTTCTTTTCATTCATGAATGTTTTAGCGAATTCAACAAACCGTTCATCCGCGCGTAACACATCTGGTGAGAAACCTCCTGGGATGAAAAGTGCATCAAATTGTGACGCATCAACATCATCAATGCCCTCTTCAATCATGACGGTCGTTTCACCTTGCTTGCCAGTTACTTTTTCGCCTTTTTCTGAACCAATCGTCACCACTTCATGACCATTTTTTACAAACTCGTCTCTTGGACTCGTAAACTCGATATCTTCAAATAAATCGGTTATGACACAAGCAATTCTTTTACCCATTTGTCATCCGCTCCTTTCTTACATCTATATATTTTCCCCGTTCAAAATGGGTTTAAACGTTACGTATCTGTTTCGTTACCAAGCCCCATCAATTCAA
Source organism: Candidatus Avamphibacillus intestinigallinarum (assembly GCA_018711205.1). Taxonomy (GTDB): domain Bacteria; phylum Bacillota; class Bacilli; order Bacillales; family Amphibacillaceae; genus Avamphibacillus; species Avamphibacillus intestinigallinarum. The sequence goes on from DVIO01000151.1 coordinate 18,787, forward strand.
GCAGTTCCGCTTCATTTACAACTAAATCCGCCAATGTATATTGATCCAACACATCTAAAAACGCTCGTAGCGCCGCATTCAGGGCATGTTTTAATTTACATGCTGGCGAAATGACACAATGATTCGCTCCTTGATCAAAGCATTCTAAGAGGACAAAATCATTTTCCATTTCTCTGACAACCGTTCCTACATTAATATCCTCAGCAGGTTTCGCTAAGCATATACCACCATTACGACCACGAATCGTTTCTAAATAACCAAGTTTATTCAGCTCGAACACAATCTTACCTAAATGATGTGTCGAGATTTTATAAATATAAGAGATTTCTTTAATGTTCGCTCGTTCGCCTTCTTTTTTCATCGCTGTAAATATTAAAACGCGCAATGCGTAATCTGTATATTTTTTTAAATTCATTTAAGCTCTCCACCTTTGTTGTGCATTACTTCACAATATTGTAACACATTTTGCAAAAACAGCCTTGAAACGGGATTCTACGAGGATTACAATAAAGATGTATTCAGAATACATGTTTAAGAAACTTCACGATGTGCATAGTAAAAAGAACTGCAAGATGACCAAAAATGTAAAACAATTTTAAGGAGTGGTTCATATGTCAGCACCTCTTAGCCAAGAAACAATGGATATTGTAAAAGCAACTGTACCTGTTTTAGAACAACATGGTAATGCGATTACAAAACGATTCTACGAAAGAATGCTTTCTGAAGTACCAGAATTAAACAATATCTTTAACCAAACAAACCAGAAAAAAGGTGGCCAACCGAAAGCCCTAGCAAATACGGTGTATGCGGCTGCAGCGAATATTGATAACCTCGGTGCGATTTTACCGGTTGTGAAACAAATCTCAGAAAAACATAAAAGCTTAATGATTAAACCAGAACATTATCCTATCGTTGGAAAATATTTATTACTAGCGATGAAAGATGTCTTACAAGATGCGGCAACAGACGAAATCCTGAACGCTTGGGAGCAAGCATATGGCGTGATTGCTGATGTATTCATCAATGTTGAAAAAGAAATGTATGAGCATGACAAAGAAACAACAGGTGGCTGGAATGGCTTCCGCGATTTCAAAGTCGTCGATAAAGTACGCGAATCTGAAGTCGTGACGTCATTTTATTTAGCACCTGTTGATGGTGGACCGATTGCAACACATAAACCGGGACAATATATTTCCATTCAAGCAGATATTCCTGGTGAAAAATATACACATCTACGTCAATACAGCTTGTCTTGTAAACCTGGTGCAGATATGTATCGCATTAGCGTGAAACGTGAAGCTGCAAAAGGCGATCACCCAGACGGTATCGTATCTGTATATTTACACGATCAAGTTGAAAAAGGTGACGTCTTAAAATTATCTGCTCCATCAGGTGATTTCGTCTTAAATACAGAAGACACACGTCCACTTGTTTTACTTAGCCGTGGTGTCGGATTAACCCCTGTCATGAGTATGTTAGAGCATGCGATTGCGACTCAGCCTGAGCGTGAGATTCACTTCGTATATGCAACTTATTCATCAGCGTTCCATCCGATGAAAGAACGTATGCAACAAATCGCAAAAGATCATCCAAATGTGAAAATGCACTTCGTCTATAACCGACCAGACGCAGAAGATGTAGACACATTTGATTATGAAGGATATGTAGATGAAGCATTGTTACGTTCAATCTTACCTACACCTGATGCTGCATATTACTACTGTGGCTTCGAAGACTTCATGCGCACAGTTGCTCAATCTCTGAAAGCATACGGCGTAAAAGACGAAGACAGCCAATACGAATACTTTGGCCCACAACTTGGTATGGCTATTGCCTAATTGCTTAATATATACAGACAAAAAACTTCTCCAAACTAGGAGAAGTTTTTTTATTCTTTACATATCATAAAAAAAGTAAGCCTTCTCAATCCAACTAGATTAAGAAGGCTTATGAATACCTTTAAAATAGAACGCCCTCGGTAGGAGTCGAACCTACGCACATAGCTTAGGAGGCTACTGCTCTATCCACTGAGCTACGAGGGCCTGTATCGCCAAGACACTATAATATGAAACGATAGCATTATTATACAAAAATCATGACAGCTTGAAAAGTGAAGCTTTTTTCCAGCCCGTAAAACAAAAGCGATGCACGATCCATCTTTCATATCGTCCATCGCATCATAAAAAGCTCATCATTACGCTCCTAAAACAACATGCGCTCCACAAGCCGTTTCATACGCGACAGCACCTCTGGTATTTTGAAGGGCTTTAACATATAGTCATCCGCTCCTTCCTCTAATGCTTGCACAATCGACGTTTCACACGAGCGAGCTGACAACATAGAAATGACAATATTCTCCTCTGGATAGTCCTTACGAATTTGTGCCAGCACATCTTTCCCGTCCATTTCTGGCATCATCCCATCAAGTAATATGATATATTTTTCGCCTGGTACATACCAATCTGAATTCAAGAAGGTTACCCCATCTGTATACGTATGGACATGCGTCTTTATACTAGAATCGACTGTCCATTGTAAGAAGCTCTGCTCTAACATCGTACGGATCAAACGATTATCATCAATAATGACGACATGCAAATGGGATACAACAGTTTGATCAATCCGTTTCGAATACATACGAATCTGATTTCTACCTGATGCCTTACTTTGATACAATGCTTGATCCGCTTGATAAATCAATTGTTCTTGGGATAGATTTGACTCATGCCCAACGACAATCCCAGCCGAGAAGGTCACTTTAAATGATTCTCCATCCGCTTCAAACGTCTTCTGAGCAAACGCCTCACGAATCCGTTCCACTAACAACAGAGCCCCTTCTTCATTTGTCCGTGGCAAAATAAGCTGAAATTCTTCGCCACCATAACGACAAACATCATCTGTTTTGCGTTTATGCAATTGAATCGTCTGCACCAGCTCACGTAAAATAAGATCTCCAATCAAGTGACCATATGTATCATTGATATGTTTAAAATGATCCAAATCAATCATCACAATCGAGAACGTATCCCCATGTCGCTCATAATCGGCAATCAATTCGTCTAATATATGTGTCATATATTTCCGGTTATAAGCCCCTGTTAATTCATCAACCAATACCTTTTGCTGATGCATGAGACGTGTTTTTAAATAAGGTACAAACCAATCTGGTGAAAATATTTTCTTAGCGACATAATCTGTTGCCCCCATTTCATAAGCGAGTACGCGTCCTTCTAGTGACGTTTCTTCACTCACAAAAGCAATCGGTGTATGACTCAGATTAACCGCCTTTGTAAACCCTTCGAGGTCTTCTATCGTGACTTCGTGAATATCAATATTCATTAAAACAAAATTCGGTTTCATGGCATAAAACAGCTCAAAGCCCTTATATAAATGTAAGGCCATGATCACATGGTAGCCTTCTCCTTCTAAGCGATTTTTAATATTTGTCAAAAAATCAATTTGATCATCTATTAATAACACAACGGGTTGCTCGATTCGTGCTGTATGTCCTTCTATAGGTGCTTCATGAATATCTCGACTCAACGTTACAATCGTATCTTTCGCTTTGTTTACCAAGAGTAGCCTCTCCTTTATGACTTGCTTACTATAATATTGATAACGCTTACATAGGAATAAATACTTAATAAAATCGCTAATCAGATTGATTTCTGAATTTTCATATGGTACTATATATTCATTATACATATCTATTTTCAAAAATATAGTCCAAAAATCACAAATTATAGGAGTCGTTTGTTGTGGCACAAACTGAAATGAAGCAATTTGAAAAAATCATTGACGAAAGTTTATATTTCCATCACTTTCAACCGATTTTTGCAGTTGATGAGCTCAAAGCCTGCGGGTATGAGGGCTTATTGCGTTCTCAGTATATCAAGAACCCTCAACATTTATTTGATGTTGCTACAAAAACAGAACGTTTAGCTCAATTAGATTGGGGCTCATTTACCAAAGCAATGGATCATCTTAACGAACATTTCAATTATTTTGCTAGAGATAGCGAATTCTTCTTTAACGTCTATCCATCTACACTTGTTTCAGATCGCTTTCTCTCAGAATTTACAGCATACCTAGAAACGACATCCATTCCAGCGAACCATCTCATCTTAGAATTAAATGAATCTGAATTCATTGAAGACTTCAGCCAACTGTATACTGTCGTAAAAGAACTACAAAAGCTTGGCATACGTGTTGCCCTAGATGATATCGGACGAGGGTTATCTCCATTTACACGTGCACTTGAATTGTATCCAGATATGATTAAACTGGATAAATATTTTTCTGATAATCTAGCGAAACAACCGGCGAAGCAAAATGTTCTCAAAACCATCGTTAACTATTGCCACGATACGAAGGTTACCGCCATTTTAGAAGGAGTAGAGGAAAGAAAAGATTTTGAAGTTGCCAAAGATTTAGGGGTTGAATACGTTCAAGGCTTTTTATTAGGAAAGCCTGATACATTAGCAAACCATTTCTCGATGATTCAACATCATTAAGCGTAAACAAAAAGCAGATGTCACTTTTCTAGTAGTGACATCTGCTTTTTATTTATTGTAAAAGACTAAGATACCAATCTATTAAGCCATCCCCATAAAAATATGTATATAAAGCAGCGAGGACAAGATATGGGCCAAAGGGAATTGGCTGTTTTTTCTCTAGTTTATTCCAGCCTTTCAGCAGCATACCAACAATCGCTCCCACGAGACAGGCAAGGAAAAAGGTCACCAGTACTTTAGCTAAACCGAGCACAATCCCTAGGACGCCTAATAACTTCATGTCACCAGCTCCCATCCCGCCACGACTGACTAAAATTATCATCATCACGAGCAAGAAACCACCGACAGCCCCAGTAATACTCGACCACCATGGATCAAGGGGATGAATGATGCGTAGCACAATAAATAAGGGCAGAAAGCTTAATAAAATATGATTTGGAATAAGCATATAGCGAACGTCTGATACAATCAAAATCATCGCCAATGAAATGAGTAATAACACCGTGATAAGCTCCCATGTAAAACCAAGCTGCATATACGCAAACGTAAATAATAATCCTGTGCCGAGTTCAATAATTGGATACATCAATCCAATCGGAGCAGCACAATGACGACATTTACCTTTTTGAAGTAGAAAAGAGAAAAGAGGTATTAACTCAATCGCTGATAGTTGCTGCTCACAATGTGGACACCGTGAACGATCGTTCGTAAACACTTCTCCGAGTGGCACTCGCAAACCGACTACATTAAAAAATGAACCAAATACAATCCCAAATATAAAAAATGTTATCCCTATCGCAAGCTCCATGACGAGAACTCCTTTTATATATAATCGACTTCAGTAGTTATTTAAGACTATACATGATTAGTTGGAATTATACTATAGCTAAAGAAGAGATTTTCCCTTACATATAAAAAGCCGCTTCAAGGCAAACCCTCGAAGCGGATCAATGTATTAATATTTACTTTTCTTTGCTCATTTCAATCGAACGGTTATATGCTGCTTGAACACCTTGCTTTACAATATGTTGGAAATCAAGCTCACCTAGTTTTGTAATCGCAGCATTCGTCGTACCACCTGGACTCGTAATATTTTTACGCAATGTCCCAGCTGGTTCACCAGTTTCTTCAAGCATTCGACCTGCTCCAAGAATGGTCTGTCTAACGAGTGCTTTCGCAGTTTCTTCATCCAATCCAACGTCCACAGCCGCTTCTTCCATCGCTTCCACCATATAATAGAAGTAAGCTGGGCCACTACCAGAAATCCCTGTCACGCCATGTAGTTTTTCTTCAGGCACGACAACTGTTGTCCCAATCGTTTGGAAAAGTCTCTCGGCTTGTTGTACATGTGTATCTGTCGCATATTTCCCTTGTGCAATGCCCGTAGCAGATGCACCAATCATCGCTGATGTATTAGGCATCGTACGAATAATCGGGATATTTTTGCCAATTAATGCACGAATATGTGCTTCCTCGATTCCTGCAATCACCGAAATGATCAATTGACCGGGTACCAAATATGGAATAATCTCATCTAGTGCACTTTGTAAATCTTTCGGTTTCATGGATAAAACAATAACCTCTGCATCTGTGACGACTTCCTGTTTATCAACAATCGGGGTCACTTCATATTTATCATGCAATTCTTGCAAACGCACTTCATTTACTTTGTTCGTGACGATAATGTCCTCTGGTTGTATCAATTCTGGTGCTTTGACAAGTCCAGAAACAATCGCTTCAGCCATCGAACCTGCTCCGATAAAGGCTATTTTTTGAAACATGCTACATTCCTCCCCAGTTTGATGTATGACCTATATCACCTATATACATGCTTTAAACAAAAATAACCGCTGCCACGTTCGAAACGTATGCAAGCGGTTATTCATTAGAAAGAGGAGGTAGAGGGATTCGAACCCCCGCGGGCTTTTACACCCCTGTCGGTTTTCAAGACCGATCCCTTCAGCCGGACTTGGGTATACCTCCATGTGCTGAACATTTAATAATATACATGATTTTTTTAAGTATGTCAATGGAATTTATATAAATTCTATGATGTTTTTGCACAAAAGCATAAACCCACATATAAACCCCGATTCCCATTTTAACCTGTCTAAACTAGCGTACATTTTGTAAAAATGTGGTATACTATATATAGGTATTTATTACTAGTTACTCTATTCCATATAGATAAGACACTTGATCATATACCTTTTTAAAAAATATCATATCCTTCACATTTAAATATAAAAAGAGGTGTTGTCGTATGATCTGGCAGATGCATCAATTGTTATTAGTATGTCATATCTTTCTAGCAATTACGTGGGTAGGTGGTATATTATTTATTGGCTGGGGCGTGTATCCCGCCTCACAAGCATTGGCACCCCGTACACGACAAACATTCCTATACACCTTAATGAAGAAAACACATCATTTATTTAGTTTAGCCGGACTCGGTGTCATTCTTACTGGTATTGTGCTCGGCACGTTTTTAGGGCCACTTCGCAATTGGCACATGATTCTCCACACAACATATGGACATATTTGGCTAACAGCTCTTATCATTGCAAGTTTTACGCTCTTATGGGGCGTATGTGTCGGTTATCGTCAATCAATGCGACTCTTCAACAATGACGCACTTTGGCAAGCTGCTGAACGAGGGAATCCTCGTGCCTTACAAAAAGCAATGAAGCAAACCGTTGTCCTTGAATCTGTGGAGGTACTTGGATTTATTGTGATCATCATTTGTATGGTTTTATTGTAAATGCTCAATACATCACATATTAGAGGTGAGTAAGATGCAAACACAATATGTTTACCGTGGTTCTTGGGTTACCCTTTTTCGCCCTTTAACACTTTCCGGAACAATCAGTCCTATTCTTGTAGCAACGGCCCTTTCCGCCATGACTGGAGAACACGAACTACATCTCGGGCTGTTTATTGGCATGCTCGTTGCCGCCATTTGTGTGCAAATCGCAACGAATATATTTAATGATTATTTTGATTTTGCCAATGGACAAGATCAAGATAAATGGACGATACAGAAGAGCACTGAAGATAAGCACGGCCCGCTTTTTAAGCAACTACCCTTTGTGGCGTATGGCTTTCTGATCATCGCGGCTTTAATCGGTATTTGGCTTGCAATAGAAAGCAGTTTCTTAGTATTGATCCTCGGAGCAGTTTCAATCATCTTTGGTTATTTATATTCAGGCGGGCCAAAACCTTTAAATTCGATTGGCTTCGGTGAAGTTGTCGCAGCCGTGTTTCTTGGATTAATGGTGACCCATTTAACCTTTGTTGTCCAAACCAATACTTTAAATGGAAGCGTCATACTCATTTCCATCATCTTTGCGTTATTAATTTCTACGATGATTTTAACGAATAACATTCGCGATATTCAAAAAGATCGTGCCTTTCGAGCTACCTTAGCAACGATACTCGGGAAACAGCGAGCCATTCATGTCCTTATCTTGCTCCTCGTAGCAACCTATGGATGGACCTTTGGGTTAATGATAGTAGGAATCCTGCCTTGGCGGACAAGCATTGTTCTATTGGCGTTACCGTTTGCTTGGCAACTGATTCACTCATTTAGAAAACAAGGAATTCGGGAAGACGAGATCCGTAGTATGAAAAGAGCCGCCCTACATCATTGGACATTTGGATTATTATTCGCCTGTAGCCTATGGATCCCGCTTCTTTTTTAACAAATGAGATATAAAAAGTCGATGCTGACATGAGAGCACCGACTTTTTATATGTTTATTGAATTTTATCATTTCCACCGAAGTATGGACGTAATACTTCAGGGATGACCACAGAGCCATCTTCTTGCTGGTAATTTTCCAAAATAGCGGCAACTGTACGGCCAATCGCAAGTCCTGAACCATTCAACGTATGCACAAATTCTGGTTTGCCTGTTTTCTCACGACGGAAGCGAATATTCGCACGACGCGCTTGGAAATCTTCAAAGTTTGAGCATGAAGAAATTTCGCGATACGTATCCTGGCTTGGAATCCATACTTCAATATCGTATTTCTTCGCCGCTGTAAAACCAAGATCACCTGTACACATACTCATCACACGGTACGGTAATTCTAGTAGCTGTAATACTTTCTCAGCGTCACCTGTTAACGATTCTAACGCTTCGTAAGAATCCTCTGGTTTTGTAAAATGAACAAGCTCTACCTTGTTAAATTGATGCTGACGAATTAGCCCTCTCGTATCTCTTCCCGCTGAGCCCGCTTCAGAACGGAAGCTTGCACTAAATGCCACATATTTACGTGGTAAGTCTTCCAGCATTAAAATATCGTCACGATAATAATTCGTCACCGGCACTTCTGCTGTCGGCACTAGGAAGTAATCCCAATCTGCAATGCGGAATGCATCTTCTTCAAATTTTGGCAATTGCCCTGTACCTGTCATGCTCATGCGATTCACCATGTATGGAGGGAGCATCTCCTCATAGCCATGTTCATCTGCATGAAGATCCATCATGAAGTTTAACAGCGCACGTTCTAATCGGGCACCTAACCCTTTATAAAAGACAAAACGACTACCTGTTACTTTCGCGGCACGTTCAAAGTCTAAAATACCAAGATTTGTCGCAATATCCCAATGTGGCTGTGGTTCATATGAAAATGCACCAGGTTCTCCCCATTTACGCACTTCAACATTATCTTCCTCATCTTCCCCTACGGGCGTTGATTCATGAGGAATATTAGGGATACGCAGTAAAATATAATCGAGACGTTCTTGAATCTCACGCAATTCCTCATCCATCTTCTTAATATCATCGCCTACTTTACGCATTTCAGCAATGGCATCTGACGCATCTTCACCCGCTTTTTTCAATTTTGGAATTTGTTCAGATGCTTCATTTCGTTTATGTTTTAACGCTTCAACTTCGGTAATTAATTTACGGCGTCGCTCATCAAGCTCACCAAAATGATCTAGTTCTGAAATATCTTCACCACGATGAGCCAGTTTTTCTTTAATGTCATCAAAATGATTACGTAATCGTTTAATATCAAGCATTGTTTGTATGCCTCCTTAATGATTGGAATGATGGTTATCTTTTATGTGTATGGGAGATATGATGTAAATAACACTTTCCCCATTTTCTAATGCTTTCAATCTTTTCGCAACATAAAAATACTCGTCCCTTTATAAGAAAGGGACGAGTATGATGTAGAATACCCGCGATACCACCCATGTTGAGATGTGAGACTGTAATCTGCATCTCCGGCTTTACTGGCAACATAACGGGGCCAATCCGAGTTGATTTACTATCATTTCGATCAACTAGTTCTAGGATGGATTCCTTACCTGCCTCCATCGATTCACACCAGCCATCGACTCTCTGTTAAGAAGACAAACAAGTACTATTTCCTATCATAACTTTATACTTATAATACCGTTGTGGACTTTTTGCTTTCTTCAACCATTTGAACAAAATAATCTGCGACCCGGTTGTCATCAGTTAGCTCCGGATGGAAGGATGCGCATAAGTAATGGTCTTGTTGTGCAACGACAATCTTCCCATCATATTCACATAACACTTCCACATCTCTACCAACGTCAAGTATGTACGGGGCTCGAATAAATACCGCATTCACGTCTTCTGCCATACCTTTAATGTCTAGTTCTGTCTCAAAGCTATCAACTTGGCGACCGAATGCATTGCGCGCTACATTGATGTCCATCAATTTTAGGTGCGCTGCGTTCTCATCCCCGTTGATTGCTTTTGCTAACAAGATTAAACCAGCACAAGTACCAAAGATTGGCTTCTTCTGTTCACCAAAGGCTTGAATAGCTGGAATGAAATCATTCCGATCCATTAAACGACGCATTGCTGTACTTTCTCCGCCTGGTAAAATCAAACCATCAATCTCATCCAGTTGTTCTACACGTTTTATTTCAACTGCTGTTACACCGCTAGATTCAACAGCACGCAAATGTTCGCGAACCGCTCCTTGCAATGCAAGTACACCGATTGTTGTCATAACGTTTCCTTCTTCCTAATTCAAATTATTCGCTACGGTCAGCCATACGATCAAAGCCTGTAATGTTGCTCATTTCAAGACCTTTCATCGCAGTACCTAGACCTTTAGATAACTCGATTAAACGTTTGTAATCTTGGTAATGTGTTGTCGCTTCAACGATTGATTTCGCGAATTTTTCAGGGTTGTCTGATTTGAAGATACCTGAACCAACGAATACACCATCAGCTCCAAGCTCCATCATAAGTGCAGCATCTGCAGGAGTTGCCACCCCACCAGCTGCGAAGTTAACCACTGGTAATTTACCTTCTTCACGGATTTGCATTAATAATTCAAATGGTGCACGAATATCTCTTGCAAATACCATTACTTCGTCTGCTGACATAGATTGTAGACGTTTGATTTCTGATTGTACTTCACGTAAATGACGTACAGCTTCTACGATGTTTCCTGTTCCAGGCTCACCTTTTGTACGTAGCATTGAAGCACCTTCACCAATACGACGTGTTGCTTCACCTAGGTTACGGCAACCACAAACGAAAGGTACAGTATAATCAGATTTTTTCAAATGAAATACATCGTCTGCTGGCGTAAGTACTTCACTTTCATCAATATAGTCAACACCCATAGCTTCTAGTAAACGAGCTTCTGAGATATGACCAATACGTGCTTTTGCCATAACTGGAATAGACACAGCATTCATAACCTCTTCTGTAATTGAAGGGTCTGCCATACGTGCTACACCACCTGCTGCACGAATATCTGATGGAACGCGTTCTAATGCCATTACTGCAACAGCACCTGCTGCTTCAGCAATTTTAGCTTGCTCTGCGTTGACAACGTCCATAATCACGCCGCCTTTTTGCATTTCTGCCATGCCGCGTTTAACGCGGTCTGTACCTGTGTTTGTCATCTCGTATTCCTCCCATTGCGTCTAAATTAATAGACTTTTCTGTTTATTTTTTATCTTACTACAAAGAACCAACCTTTTACAGTCTCAAAAATAGTTGAAAAAAGATTCGCAAAAAAGTGTCCAATCGCTTTTAATGTTAGCATAAACCAATTGTCTTTTTCAACAGAGTTCGTCACAACAACGTCTAAGTCGCCTTTTTTCGACTGTGTAAATATATAACCGGTGTCTTTTCCACCTTTATAAACGATCTCAGCTGTCCCGACTTTTGTTCCCTTTTTAACAGGCGCTTCAAGCTCGCCATCTTTATTTAATTTATCCTTATCGATGGTTACTTTTAAGCTATAGTCTTTTTCTTCACTTTTTTTAACTGGGAATTCTACATTGTTTTTCAAGCCAACTTTAGCTGTTTTTTCTTTACCTTTAATAACAGGTAATGTTTTATGACCTTTGACTTGATGACCTTTTTTATATAATTCTTTTGATTCGAATTGTTTATATCCGTAATCAAGCAATTTCGCTGTATCTTGGAAACGTTCCTTTTCACTACCTGTTTGCATAACAACAGTAATCAAACGTTTGCCATCTCGTTCAGCTGTACCTGTAAAGCAGTAACCAGCCATGTCCGTGTAACCCGTTTTTAAACCGTCCACACCTTTGTAGTAAAACTGTTTAAAGTTATCCCCTTTATGAGGTAGCATTCTATTCCAATTATCAATTGTTTCATTTTCAAATTTTGTTTTTGGAATTTTTGAGATTTCTAACGCATCTGGGTAATCATTTACTAAATTGTACGCAAGTAGTGCAGCTGATTTCGCTGTAAGCTTGTTCGTATCATTTGCGTTTGTCCCTTTAGGATGTTTACCACCTAAATCTTTATTATCAATACCAGTTGAGTTTACAAATTCTGAATCTTTCAAGCCCATTTCTTTTGCTTTTTCGTTCATTTTCTTAACGAATTTACTTTCATCACCTGCAATTAATTCTGCAAGTGCAATCGTTGTTGCATTATCTGAATTAATCGCCATTGCTTCGTACAATTGGCGTACTGTATAATCTTTATTTTGTGTAAGACCTACACCTGAAAAGTCTTTATTAGCAGATATACCATATGCATAGTCACTAATTTGAGTCTTGGTGTCCCATTTAATGTCACCTTTGTCAATTGCTTCCCAAACAAGATATTCCGTCATAATCTTTGTCATACTTGCCGGTGGAAGTGAGCGATCTGCTTCTTTTGCGTATAAAATTTTACCAGATTCTGCATCTACTAAAATGGCAGAATCAGCATGTAAATCTAACGAATCGTCTTCTTTCGCACTTACAGATAGTGCTGGAAAAAGCGCAAACCCTAATAATACAATCATCATCAACGACAAAAGTTTTTGATATGTATGTTTCAACGAATTAACCTCCACCTCAATTAAATTACACTCCAACATTTTACCACAGTTCTACATAAAAAAGTAGCACGTCTTTAGATTTTATAAGATAAATAAACGAGATGACAATCGTGTATTTACATGATTTGGTAAGTGATTCAAAAACAGTATAAAGCACCTATTTTTAACATCAAAAAACCTCCAATCGCACATGCAATTGGAGGCTACATATATCATATTATTGAATTGAATAGTTTGGTGCTTCTTTTGTGATTTGTACATCATGTGGATGACTTTCACGAAGACCTGCATTTGTAATACGAATAAATTGTGAATCTGTACGTAATGCATCAATCGTTCTTGTACCACAGTACCCCATACCTGAACGAAGACCACCAAGTAATTGATGGACAGTGTTTGCCAGTGGTCCTTTATAAGCAACACGACCTTCAATACCTTCAGGAACAAGTTTTTTCGAATCGTTGGCATCTTGGAAGTAACGGTCTTTTGAGCCTGCTTTCATCGCAGAGACACTTCCCATACCACGATACACTTTATATTGACGTCCTTGGAAGATTTCAGTATCTCCTGGGCTTTCTGTTACCCCTGCAAAGATACTACCTAGCATAACAGCACTTGCGCCAGCTGCGATCGCTTTAACAATATCACCAGAGAATTTAATCCCACCATCAGCAATAACGGGTACATTATATTCTGCTGCTGCTCTTGCACAATCGTAAACTGCTGTAATTTGCGGCACACCAATCCCTGCAACAACACGAGTTGTACAGATTGAACCTGGTCCAATACCAACTTTTACGATAGAAGCTCCAGCTTCGATTAGTGCTTTTGTCGCTTCAGCTGTTGCGACGTTTCCAGCGATGATTTCTAGATCAGGATACGCCTCGCGAACTGCTTTCACACGATCTAATACACCTTTTGAATGGCCATGTGCTGTATCAATGACGATGACATCTACACCCGCATCCACTAGCTTTTCAATACGTTTATCAGAATCACCTGTTACCCCTACAGCTGCTCCTACTAATAGGCGACCTTGACTGTCTTTCGCTGCATTTGGGAATTCGATGACTTTTTCGATATCTTTAATCGTGATCAAGCCTTTTAAAATTCCTTTAGAATCAACTAATGGCAATTTCTCGATTTTGTATTTTTGCATCATGCTTTCTGCTTCTTCTAATGTCGTACCAACTGCTCCCGTAACGAGATTTTCACTCGTCATCACGTCAGTAATTTTAATCGAGTAATCTTGGATGAAACGTAGATCACGATTCGTTAAAATCCCGACTAATTTCTGTTCCTCACCGTTGTTTACAATCGGCACACCAGAAATACGGAATTTACCCATTAGATGTTCAGCATCATACACTTGATGTTCAGGAGTTAAAAAGAACGGGTTTGTAATAACACCGCTTTCAGAACGTTTCACACGGTCAACCTTCTCAGCTTGTTCTTCAATTGACATGTTTTTATGGATCACACCGAAACCACCTTGGCGTGCCATCGCAATCGCCATATCCGCTTCAGTCACCGTATCCATACCTGCACTAATAATCGGTGCATTTAACTCTAGTGTAGACAGCTTCGTAGCTACATTCACTTCATTTGGTAAACAATCTGATTCAGCTGGAATCAATAAGACATCATCAAATGTCAAACCTTCTTTTGCAAATTTATCTTCCCGCATCTTTTCATCCTCCTTAGTATTTTAAAGATATTTATAAAAATGGTTTAAAATCAACCAATTACGCCAAAACTTTATGATAAGTTCAAAACTATTGTTATTTAGAATACGCTATGCAACGCGGTTTTTCAACCGCAGATGATCATGATTCAAAAAGAAAATAGATTATGAATATTCAAACAACGTCTGGAGATATCTTATGGATCCAAAACAACGTCCTATTCTATTCCTAACATACTTACAGTCACAAGAAAATGCATGTGATTATCTGAAACAATGTTACCAAACAATCGAACCCGCATCGGCTTTGTCACTCGGGTTTACCAATAGTCAAACATTTGCCTATGAATTACAATATGGCCTTGATTTGTTTCAAGCCGGCAAGTCATTGCCTTTGCAAATGCAGCCTTTATTGTATTTTTACGGTTTAACCCATTTGCTGAAAGCAGCGATTCGAACGAAGCGACCCCATTATCCAGAAAATACAAAACAACTTGCACATGGCATTTCTGCTCGTAAGAAGAAAAAACAACAATATCGATTCATTCACGATGAAGTCATGATCCAACTTCATGGCTTGTTTCCTTATTGTGCCACATATCTATTCGATTGGGAAGAAAAGACGAGCCAAAAGCTAAAAATGTCTGATTTGTTCACACTCATGCCATCACTACGACCATTAATGCAATTTGCAGCCTTAGATGGTCTTATCCCTGTTGGCCAGCTCAATCAACCTGTATTAACATTCGATGAAGCGATATTAGATGGCCATTATATGAGCCATAACCGTTTTTTGAAGGAATTAACCACGACATTCCCACTTGAATTCATGTATCACGAAAAAAATAAACTGTATGTTAAACATCAATTTCAATTAAAAGATGTCCAACCACCCTTTCGCATTGAATCAGGCATGCTATATTATCCTGGTTACACTTCAAGTAGCATATTATTACCCAATTTACTTGTATACTATGCAATTTTATATAATCTCAGCATGCTATCACGATACGAAACTGAATGGTGGACTGAATTGATGATTTTAAAACAATCCATTGATTACCCACTCATTCAACAATTTCTCACAAAGGCACCTGAATTGATCATTCTAGAAATCGCCGATTACCTTTATACCCCATTTTAAAAATAACGCAAACAAGATGGGTAAACCCACAAGTTTGCGTTATTTTTTATTCCTCGTCGTCCGAATCTTCTTCTGAATCTTCGTCTTCTATGTCAACATCTACTTGTAAATCTTCTTCTTGAACAGTGCCTGCTAACGCCTGCTCATCTTTAGCCGCTTGTAAATCCGCTTCAATTTCCTCAGCCGATTCGACCTCTTGCTCTTCAGCTTCTTCTAATTCTTCTTCAGGATCAATTTTAGCGACTGCGGCAACTCTTTCATCTTCTTGCAGGCGAATCAAACGTACCCCTTGTGTATTTCTACCTGTTTCGGCAATACCTTCAACTGGAATACGAATGATGACACCGTCTACTGTCATCAGCATAAGATCCTCTTCACCCGTTACAGCTTTCACTGCGACAACATCGCCTGTATCGTCGTTCAGCTTACATGTGAAGACACCTTTACCACCACGGTTGGTGACACGGTATTCGTCTTCTTTTGTACGTTTACCGACACCACGTTCAGTCACATGGAGCACTTGTTTATCTTTTTCCAAGATTTCCATCGACACGACCTGGTCATCGTCACGTAATGTAATCCCACGTACACCAGCTGCTGTTCGTCCCATTGAACGCACTTGTTGTTCATCAAAGCGAATGAGATAACCTTTTTCAGTAGCGAGCATAATATCTTTTGTACCATCTGTCATGCGTACAGAAATCAGCTCATCATCCTCACGTAGTCCAACTGCAATGAGTCCGCCTTTACGAATATTAGCAAATTGCGAGAGCTGTGAACGTTTTGAAATACCGTGTTTTGTCGTGAAGAATAAATACCAATCACTCACAAACTCTTTAACCGAAATCACGGCATTGATCCATTCATCTTTTTCAATTTGCAAAATATTGATGACTGGAATCCCTTTAGCTGTTCGGCTAAATTCAGGAATTTCATAGCCTTTCATTCTGTATACTTTTCCTTTATTTGTAAAGAATAGAATCGTATCATGCGTTGTCGTTGAGACGAGCTGTTCCACAAAGTCATCGTCATGTGTTCCCATACCTTGTACACCACGTCCACCACGTTTTTGTGTACGGTATGTTGAAGATGGCAAGCGCTTAATATAGCCTTCGCGCGTTAGCGTAATTACGATATTCTCAACTGGAATTAAGTCTTCGTCTTCAAAGAAGTCCGCGCCTCCAGAGACGATTTCAGTACGACGCTTATCACTAAAGCGCTCTTTAATTTCTATTAATTCCTCGCGAATGATTTCATATACTTTGTTATCGTCAGCTAGAATCGCTTTCAACTCACCGATGAGTTCTTGCAACTCTTTGTACTCGTTTTCGATTTTTTCACGTTCTAAGCCAGTTAAACGTTGCAAGCGCATATCTAAAATAGCTTGCGCTTGTTTTTCAGTTAACCCGAAACGTTCAATCAAGCCGGTACGTGCTTCATCTGTTGTTTTAGAACCACGAATGAGCGCAATTACTTCGTCTAAATGATCCAGCGCAATTCGTAAGCCTTCTAAAATATGCGCACGCGCCTCAGCACGACGTAATTCAAACGCTGTACGACGTTTAATGATCACTTTTTGATGTTCTAAATAATGTTGTAATGTTTCTTTTAAAGACAGCACTTTCGGTTGGCCATCTACAAGTGCTAGCATATTAATACCAAATGTTGTCTGTAAAGCCGTATTTTTATATAAATTATTTAAAACAACGTTCGCATTGGCATCGCGACGTAGTTCCATCACAATACGCATCCCATTACGGTCTGACTCATCTCTTAAGTCGGTAATGCCTTCAATGCGTTTATCACGAACCAATTCGGCAATTTTTTCAATCAATTTCGCTTTATTCACTTGATACGGCAATTCCGTTACTAAAATGGTTGTCTTACCATTTTTTTGTTCTTCAATTTCAACAGCCGCACGTAACGTAATCGAACCTTTACCTGTTTCGTATGCTTTTCGGATCCCGCTACGACCAAGAATCAACCCGGCAGTTGGAAAATCTGGACCTGGGATATATTCCTCCATCAATTCTTCAGTCGTTATATCTGGGTTCTCCCCAACCGCAAGTACCGCATCAATCGTCTCACCTAGATGATGGGGTGGAATATTAGTCGCCATCCCAACTGCAATCCCGTGCGTACCATTTACGAGTAAATTCGGAAAACGTGATGGGAAAACGACAGGCTCACGCTCTGTTCCGTCATAGTTATCTGCATAATCTATCGTGTCTTTATTAATATCACGTAACAATTCCATTGAAATTTTCGACATACGTGCTTCTGTATAACGCATCGCAGCTGCTGAGTCCCCGTCAACAGAACCAAAGTTCCCGTGACCATCGACAAGCATGTAACGATGACTAAAATCTTGCGCCATACGAACCATCGATTCATAAACAGCAAAGTCACCATGTGGGTGATACTTACCAATCACTTCTCCGACAATTCTTGCTGATTTTTTATACGCTTTATCTGAATGCATCCCAAGATCATGCATCGCATATAAAATTCTACGGTGTACAGGTTTTAAACCATCTCGCACATCTGGCAATGCACGCGAGACAATCACACTCATTGCATAATCTAAAAACGATGTACGCATTTCCTCACTAAGATTGATTTCATGAACATTTGATAATTCTCCGTCTGCCATAGGTGAATATCCTCCCTATCTAGATTAGGCTCTTCACCTAATCTCTCATCGAACTGTCATAATTACAGAACAGTTCGTTTCTTTAAATATCTAAGTTTTTAACGTATTGAGCATTTTCTTCAATAAAGTGACGACGTGGTTCGACTTTATCACCCATTAAAATGTTAAAGACCTCATCCGCTTCCATCGCATCTTCAAGATGAACTTGCAACAATGTACGCGACTCGGGATTCATCGTTGTTTCCCATAATTGCTCTGCGTTCATCTCACCAAGACCTTTATAACGTTGTAAGCCAGGCTTAGGCGTTTTTGGAATTTCTTCTAAAATTTGATCTAATTGTTTTTCGTCATAGGCATAACGCACGCTCTTTCCTTGTTGCACTTTGAATAATGGTGGCTGCGCAACATATATATAGCCGTATTCTAATAACGGACGCATAAAACGATAGAAGAAGGTTAACAGTAATGTACGAATATGTGCACCATCAACATCCGCATCTGTCATAATAACAATTTTGTGATAACGTGCTTTTTCAATATCAAATTCTTCTCCAATTCCCGTACCAAGTGCTGTAATCATCGAACGCACTTCGTTATTAGATAAAATTCGATCAAGACGCGCTTTTTCAACGTTCAAAATCTTACCACGTAATGGCAGAATTGCTTGGAAATGGCGATCACGACCTTGTTTAGCTGAACCACCTGCAGAGTCACCCTCTACAATGTAAAGCTCACTAATCGATGCATCTCGTGACGAGCAATCTGATAATTTACCAGGTAAATTGGAAATATCAAGTGCCCCTTTACGACGCGTTAACTCACGTGCTTTTTTCGCAGCCATACGTGCACGCGACGCCATCATTCCTTTATCTACAATAATCTTCGCACTTTGCGGATTTTCAAATAAATATTTAGAAAAAGCCTCGCTGAAAACAGAATCAACGATACTACGCACTTCAGCGTTTCCTAGTTTCGTCTTCGTTTGTCCTTCAAATTGTGGATCAGGATGTTTGACCGAAATAATCGCCGTAATCCCTTCACGCACATCTTCACCACTTAAATTGGAGTCGTTTTCTTTAAAAATATTTTGCTTACGCGCATAATCATTAATCACACGCGTTAATCCAGAACGGAAACCAAATTCATGGGTTCCCCCTTCATACGTGTGAATATTATTTGCAAAAGAGTAAATATTACTGTTAAATCCATCGTTGTATTGAATCGCAACTTCTACTGCGACATCATCCGCTTCACCTTCAGCATAAAACGGTTCATGTAACACATCTTTATTCTTGTTCATATATTCAACGTAAGATGAAATACCACCTTCGTAGCAAAATTCAACGATTTCAACGTCAGGGTTACGTTTATCTTCAAGCGAAATCGTAATCCCTTTATTTAAGAAAGCAAGCTCACGTAAACGTGTCGCTAATGTTGAATAATCAAATTCTATCTCAGCGTCAAAAATCTCTGGGTCTGGCTTAAATGTCGTAACCGTACCTGTCTCATGAGACTCACCGATGACTTTAATTTGCTCTTTCGCAATACCTCTTTCAAATCCTAAATAATAAATCTTATTATCACGGTGAACATACACATCTAATGACTCTGATAATGCGTTTACAACCGACGCCCCAACACCATGTAAGCCACCAGACACTTTATAACCGCCACCGCCGAATTTACCACCAGCGTGTAAAACAGTCATAATCAATTCAAGAGCGGATTTACCAGTTTTTTCATGCGTGTCAACTGGGATCCCACGTCCATTATCCTTCACAGTTAAACGATGACCTTCTTCAATGATGACCTCAATGCGGTCACAAAAACCAGCAAGCGCCTCATCAATACTATTATCAATGATTTCCCAAACCAAATGATGCAGCCCTTTTTCACTTGTTGAACCGATATACATCCCTGGACGTTTACGAACGGCTTCTAAGCCTTCCAACACTTGTATTTGATCAGCATCATAAGCTTGATCTTGTAAATTTCTCTCTTCCATGCCATCATCTCACTTCTTATTTATTCAGATTCTCTTCATCTTCCAACTCATTTGAATAATCATCCAAACCACTTATCATCGAAATAATACTATCCCGCTTCTTCAAAGTCGGTATGGCAAGTGGACTATAATAGATGTCCTTTGGTGTGATAACGATTGATTTTGCATCTTTTTTTGAACCGATTAATCTTCTTGATTGTTGATGATGTGCAATCATCTCCTCAATAATCGGTGATGAATCGATTACATTCAAATCAATAATCGACACAATATCTTTTGAGCGAATAACGTTTTCATCGCCTATATGAATAAACATAACTGTCGCCTCCCGTCTAACACGTTGGCAAATCTATTCATTCCGTCATAGCATCCTTGATTGAGTGCTAAGTTTTACGTGTAACCTTTCCATCTTCTACATAGAAAATATCTGCTGTTTCTAACGTATTGTGATGGATGCCATCAACACTTGTTGTAGATACAAATGTTTGAACACGGCCTTCTATCGTATTTAATAAGTGAGACTGCCGGTAATCATCCAGCTCACTTAATACATCATCTAGTAACAGAACGGGATACTCCCCAACTTCGTTATAAATCAGTTCAATCTCCGCTAATTTAAGCGATAGAGCTGTTGTACGCTGTTGCCCTTGTGAACCAAAGGTTTGTACGTCTTTTCCGTTCACAAAAAATTGCAAATCATCACGATGTGGCCCAATGAGTGTTGTGCCACGATCAATTTCCTTATCAGCAATGTCGTTAAATTTTTCCAAGTAAACTGTTTCTATTTTCTCCCTAGGGGTAGATTCTAATACATCTATCGTCGGCTGATACTGAATCTCTAACGTTTCTAAATGACGACTAATCCCGTAATGAATGGGAATCGCCCATTTTCGTAATAACTCTAAAAACATAAAACGCCGTTCTAATACATCAGCTGCATGGCTAACCAGTTGTTCCGTTAACACTTCTAGCATCGTTTGATCCGTCTGTTTGCCACGTTGTAATTGCTTTAATAAATTATTCCGCTGCTTTAACACTTTGCCGTATTGCGTTAAGTGATAGATATAGCGTGGCTGAATCTGACCAAGCTCCATATCGATAAACTTCCGGCGGGCATTGGGTGCACCTTTTACCAATGTTAAATCCTCAGGGGCAAACATCACGACATTAAATGCACCGATATAATCACTCAGCCGTTGTTGTTCTAAGTGATTAAGTTTTGCCTTTTTACCTTTGGAAGATATGATGATTTCTAGTGGAAAGCGACTTACATCTTTAGTAATCGTTGCCTCGATCTTGGCAAACTCTTCATCCCAACGAATTAACTCTTTCTCACGGGAAGTACGATGCGATTTCGTGAAACTAAGAACATAGATAGCCTCCATTAAGTTCGTTTTCCCTTGAGCATTTTCCCCAATAATGACATTCACTTTATGATCGAATTCAATATCGAGTTGTTGATAATTGCGGTAATTCTTCAGTTTTAATTGTTCTATATGCATAAGGCAGCCTCTTTTTTCGCAAATGCTCCCGAGCCTTACGTTGTCTCGGTGACAATAAATGACCCGGCAACTTCTGTATTGACAATATCTCCAGGATAGAGCTTACGACCACGTCTATGCTCTTTTTCGCCATTCACAAAAACACCTTCATCTTGCAAAAATGCTTTGATCATGCCACCTGATTCTAAAATATTGGCAAGTTTTAGAAATTGACCGAGTGTAATAAATTCAGTCTGAATTTCAATTTCTTCATGCATGCGTTTTTCACCAAATTTTCTATTAAATAATTTTCCGTACTTAAATCTCTAAGAATATTATAATATACCTTTAAAATGTCCTTATTCCTATTTTACTAAAGTTTTAACATTATTGAAAGGGCGGGACCCTTATTTCTTTCTAAAACGCTTAAAAAGGCTTATTTTTGTTTTTCTTCATAAGAAATCCGTCATAACTTAATTTTCTACATAAAAAACTGAAGTTCTCACACCTTCTTGTGTCAAAACTTCAGTTTAGATAAATTAATACGTACGTACCGGTAAAATCAGTTGAATGATCGGTTCGTCATTCGCAGGACGTAATACAAATGGGCGCATCGCTCCGGTAAAGGCGATTTTCACTTCATCACTTTCAATGGCTTTTAACGCATCCATCATGTATTTCGAACTGAATGAGATTTTTAACTCTTCTCCTGAAATAGAATCTACAGCCATTTCTTCCTCTACATGACCGATTTCTGGAGAATTACTCGAAATTTGAATCGCCGTATTTCCTTCTAATGTCGTGAGTCGTACAACATTATTTCGGTCTTCTTTCGCTAGTAATGATGCACGATCAATAGTATGTAGTAAGTCTCTTGTGTTTACATGCATGACTGTTTTCTCTTCTTCTGGAATCAGTCGCGATGTTTCTGGATAATTTCCATCTAGTAAACGAGATAAGAAATTTAAATGCTTCGTTCTAAAGAGAATTTGATTATCCGTAACACTAATGTCGATTGATTCTTCAGTGTCATCTAAGATTTTTGATAGTTCATTTAAGCTTTTCCCTGGGATGACTACACTTGAAAATGATGTATTTGCATCTTCAACAGGAATTTCGCGAGATGCAAGTCGATGACTATCTGTCGCTGTAAATTGTAGCTTATGTTCTTCTAATTTCAAATGAACCCCTGTTAAAATCGGGCGTGTTTCCATCGTAGATACCGCAAATACAGTCTGTTTGATCACGCTTTTAAGTAAATCAATCGGTAATTCAAAGCTATCATCTGTATTTAATTTAGGAAGATGTGGATATTCCTCAGCATCTTGTCCATTTAAATTAAATTCAGCTTTACCTGAACGGATCGTGACTTGTAATTGTTTATCTACATTGATTTCAATTGTACTTTCTGGTAATTTTCTCACAATCTCTGAAAAGTAACGTGCTTGTAAAACGATTTGACCAGGTTCGATATCTTCAACATACACCATGCCATCTTCCTCAGCAGGAATGTGAGATTCAATTGATACATCAGAATCACTACCTGTTAAGACAATACCTGTTTCTTTTGCTTCGATTTTCATTCCAGTCAAAATTGGAATGGCCGTTCTTGAAGAAATAGCTTTCATAACATCTTGTACGCTTGCAAGTAGCTGATTTCTTTGGACTATAAATTTCATCGAAATAATTCTCCTTTAAGCATATATATTCATTATTTATAAATAAATTCATAGTTATAGTAATAGGGCCTGTGATTATGTGGATAAGTGACACAAACGAAATAATGACAAGTTGTCCACATGTTCATAAAGTGTGCGCGAGTATGTATTCGTTATTCACAGTGTCCACAAGTTAAAATTTTATAAGTTCTTAAGTTCTTCAGCCAATTCTTCGATTTCACGATTAAACGTCGTATCTTCAGCCATCATTTTAGACACCTTATCATAGGCATGTATAACAGTTGTGTGATCACGGCCTCCAAATTCATCACCGATTTTTGGTAATGAGAGATCTGTTAGCTTACGCGTTAAATACATGGCAATTTGTCTCGGAAAGGCAATTGATTTCGTACGTTTTTTAGCTGGGAAATCTTCTAGCTTCACATTATAACGCTCACCAACGACTTGCTGCACTGCCTGTGGTGTAATCATCTTCGGTCGATTAGAAGGAATGATGTCTTTCAGCGCATCTGCTGCCAGCTGAGCATCAATATCTTCGTTTACAAGTGATGAGTAGGCAACGACACGAATCAGCGCACCCTCTAATTCACGGATATTTGTATCAATTTGATTTGCAATATAAATCATCACTTCGTTTGGAATATCTAATCCTTCAGCTTTCGCCTTTTTACTTAAAATCGCGATTCTTGTTTCCAAATCAGGCGGTGTAATATCGGTAATTAAGCCCCATTCGAAGCGGGAACGTAAACGATCTTCAAGCGTTGGAATCTCCTTTGGTGGACGATCACTTGAGATGATAATTTGTTTATTTTCTTCATGTAAAGCGTTAAACGTATGGAAAAATTCCTCTTGAGTTTGTTCTTTTCCAGCTAGGAACTGAATATCATCAATTAATAGGATGTCGACATTACGGTACTTATTGCGGAATTGTGATGTCTTATTGTCCATAATTGAATTAATAAACTCATTGGTAAACTTCTCAGATGATAAATAGACGACGTTGGCATCTGGTTTGTGTTCTTTCACAAAATGGCCAATCGCCTGCATAAGATGGGTTTTTCCTAGTCCAACGCCACCATAAATAAATAGCGGATTATACGCATGGGCTGGAGCTTCTGCTACAGCTAAAGAAGCCGCATGAGCAAAGCGATTACCAGCACCGATGACAAACGTATCAAATGTATATTTTGGATTGAGCATCGTCTTTTTCTCTGTATGATTGTCTTTTTGATGTGTATCGCTTGCCTGGGCTTTTGTCGATTCAGCTGGTTCAGGCTCATGATTTTGAATAATAAATTTAACCTTTAATTCTGAACCGGTTAATTCTTGTAGTAATTCATTTGTTATGCTCGTGTAATGGCCTTCAAGCCAATCTTTAACAAAGTCATTTTGTACAGAAACAATAAAATGATCGTCGTCGAAATGCTCAGCCTTCGTATCCCGTAGCCATGTGTCGAAACTTGGCTTAGATACCTTTTGCTCGATACGCGATAATGTCATTGCCCATAGTTCTTCAATGTTTTCCATGCAAACTCACCCCTTTTCTAAAATAGATTTAAACCTCAACCTTATAATCGTTTAAATGTTAAAAAAGGGAGCATACTTGATATAAGTACTTGCTCCAATT
>DVIO01000152.1 GCA_018711205.1 Candidatus Avamphibacillus intestinigallinarum
CTCCATATGAAAAACTTGATGAAAGAAAGAAAATTGTTAAGCAATTAAAAAAAGAAGTTACGTTTGTTGAATGCAATGCAATTAAGGAATATGAGATTACAAAATGGATTGAACATCTATCTAAAAATTTAAATATACATATTGAAACGGATGCCTATGCAGTCATTGAAAGAGAATCATCCACAAATTTATTTTTACTACAGAACGAAATGGAGAAAATGGCGCTTTATGTAGGAGAAAATGGTGTTGTAACGGAACAAATAGCGGAAACATTAATATCCAAAAATCTGAATAGTTCAGCTATACGCTTAGTTGATGCGGTGATAGAACAAGATCTGAAAAAAGCGTTATCGATCTATCATGATTTGATCAAGATGAAAGAGGAACCAATAGCTTTTATCGGTTTATTAGCTTTTCAATTTAGAATGCTGCTTCGCGTAAAGCTATTGAAAAATAAAGGCTATGGTCAACAACAATTACAAAAACAAATACAAGCACACCCCTATGTGATTAAAATGGCTTTGCAAAGAGAAAAGCGTTTTGAATTCGAGCAATTGAAGGAAATTATGATGGCACTTGCTGATGCCGATGTAAAAATGAAACAAGGGACAATGGAAAAAAACTTAACATTTGAGTTGTTGCTATATCAATTGGTTCAAAGACATTAAAAAATCCACAGTTTTAGAGCTTGAGAAGCCCTTGAACTGTGGTTTTTTTATATGAATTCGTCATTACGCACCAAGTGCATTTACTTTTTGAGCTAGACGAGATTTTTCGCGATTACCAGTATTTCTATGAATGATGCCTTTTTGAATCGCTTTGTCGATTTTCTTAGTAGCCACTTTAAATGCAGCTTTTGCATCAGTTGCATTATTTGCTTCTACAAGTTTTTCGACACGTTTTATTTCCGTTCTCATAGCAGATTTGAAATTAAGATTTAATTCACGTTTTTTGTTGTTTGTATCAACACGTTTAATAGCAGATTTAATATTAGCCATGATTTCACCTCCTAAAGTCCACTTCATTGTGTGGACAAAGGTAATTTTATCAAAATAGACTCTATATATCAATACTTTTATCGTTTGCGATTGCGTGATGTATGAATGCTTGAAAGATACAAATACTATTTCATATAACGATAAATATAAAGGTTGTGTTGATATGACTCATAAACAGCAGTATTCCTTACATACAGATCTTGCAGTAGAGGCAAAAGAAATGTATGTAGAAGGTAAAGAGAAATCAAAACAGCAAATTGATGGCATTGATGAGCAATACAAACAGTATAAAGGGATTGATGTGACAAGAACGATGATAAATGCCCAAGCAGCTAAAAAGATTCAAAAGGAACCCGGATGCTATATCACAATCCATTCAGAAGATTTAAATCAAGGTGATACAACAGAACAGCATCATATAGAAAATGT
The DNA here is from genome assembly GCA_018711205.1 of Candidatus Avamphibacillus intestinigallinarum. Taxonomy (GTDB): domain Bacteria; phylum Bacillota; class Bacilli; order Bacillales; family Amphibacillaceae; genus Avamphibacillus; species Avamphibacillus intestinigallinarum. The sequence continues at coordinate 1,428 of DVIO01000152.1, forward strand.
ATTAGCTAAAGAAATTGAGTGGCTGATACATGAGCATAATATTACCGAAGAAGCTGTTGGCCTTATTGTAGGACTTGGTAATTTACGTGTTACGCCAGATGCGCTAGGCCCTAAGACATCTGAAAAAATTTTAGTTACCAATCACTTATTTACTTTAGAAGATTATGATGTTACCCAAGGATATCGGCCCGTATCGACAATTGCTCCCGGTGTAATGGGGACCACGGGGATGGAAACAATGGAAATCATCCAAGGTATTGTCAAAGAACATGAACCTGATTTTTTAATTGCAATTGATGCTTTACGTGCCCGCGCTGTGAGTCGGCTTAATGAAACGATTCAGTTGTCGGATACAGGCATTCACCCAGGTTCTGGGATTGGAAACAAGCGAAAAGGGTTAAGTGAAGACACGTTAGGCATTCCCGTTTTTGCAATAGGTGTCCCAACGGTGGTAGATGCTGTAACGATTACGAATGATGCCATTGAAAATGTGTTAAGACATCTTGGTAAAGCATGGAAGGATCAAGATCGTCCCTCTCAAAGTCTTGCTCCTAGTGGTTTTCATTTTGGAAAAAGTAAATTAAGTGAAGAAGATAAACCTGAGCGTAAAGAGCAACAATCTTTACTGGGCATTTTTGGAACATTAACACACGAAGAAAAACAAGCTTTTATCAATGAAGTCCTTACTCCCCTTGGTGCTAATCTAATTGTGACACCAAAAAATGTTGATGCGTTTATGGACGATATGTCAGATATACTAGCAAATGGTCTTAATCAGGCACTCCATGCAAACATTACGCCAGATAACTCAAATGCTTATACAAAATAATTAAATTTCATAGAGTGGTTCTATCTTTTAAATATGTTTCATAGAGTGTATTAATCGCTCGAAACATACGGAAGGTGGAGCCATGAATTTTTTTAAAAGACATTTTTACAAAAGAAATATTTCATTTATGTATAAAAAACTCATGATTGGCGTGGTAGGGATGACCATTTTATTTCTAATCATTGGTCTACTCACAACCGTTGCCCCAGCATATCGACTATCCTCTGAAATGATCTCCAATTGGACAAAGGATATCGATAGTCGAACTTTTTTAACTCTATATCGCGCCGAAAGTAAAATGTTTTCTGATGCTTTCCCTACTGAAACAGAAATGCCGAAGTTATCGTCTGCACTTTTTGGTGTATTAACCAATATTAAACCTGATGATCCGAAAAGTTTATTAGGTAATGAATTACCAGGCTTTCAATCATTTGGCAGTAAAATTATTGTGGCAGGTGAAGGGACAAACTATGCGAATCTATCTATTGAATCTTCTCCACCATTAGAGGATGTTCTAGATGATAGAGAAGCGGTTGATGATGGGGGTAAAGAAGAAAACGATTCCGAAAAACCTACAAAGAATGAACCGAAACAAACAACAGGCAAGCAAGAACCAGTATTTATTTACACGACACATAATCGAGAATCTTTTCTTCCCCATTTGCCTAAAAGCACGACACCGAATGAAGCACATCATAAAGATGTGAATGTTACAAAGGTAGGCGATCATTTTAAGAAAGGCTTGGAGAAAAAAGGTATCGGTACAAAAATTGATAAGTCGGATATTATGACATTATTACAAAAGAAAAATCTAGATTATGGAGCTTCATATCAAGTGTCGCGCGATATTGTTAAAGAAGCGATTTCAAATCATGATGATATTAAATATATATTTGATATTCATCGCGATAGTCTGCCAAAAGATAAAACGACGAAAAACATTAAAGGTAAAGACTACGGGAAAATTATGTTTGTTGTTGGTGCAGAGCATCCCAACTATGAGAAGAATTTAAAATTAGCAACTGATTTGCATTATTTAATTGAAAAAAAACATAAAGGTCTTAGCCGAGGTGTGATTGAAAAATCTGGAGCTGGAACAAACGGTGTATTTAATCAAGATATGTCAGAAAATGCAGTTTTAGTTGAGATAGGCGGCTATGACAATCATTTAGATGAAATTTATCGTTCGGTCGATGTACTAACTGAAGTGTTTGGCGATTATTTCTGGGATGCAGAAAAAGTACATTATGAAACAGATAAGGAGTAATATAAAATGATGAAGTCCGTTAGTTATTTTTTAATATTCATAAGCATATTCTTTTTAGGGATTCAATTCGCTTTAAAGGTCATTGAGCCAAACCAACCTGTTGAGATAGCTGCATATTCAGACAATGAGGTAACAAACAAAGTAGAATCAGCTAGACAGCCTATTCAACCCGACATGAACAATATTTCAATTGAAGAAGAAGAGATCATGGAAAAGGACGAGCATTTCACTAAGAAAATGGCCTCAATCATCGAAAAAGCTGTAAGCTCTTTTTATAATGCACTTGTCACAATTTTATATCAAATCATTGACCTATGTTTCTAAACTTAAGAAAATGTTGAAACTCATAGGGGCAATTGCTATAATCAAACCAGTCCTTATTGCACGTACACAATAATTTAGAGTGTATTCGTTCGAAAAAGATATAATAGCAATTCGCCCTTAAATGGGGTGGGTAGGAGTGAATCGCTTCATGAAAGAAAATCAAGATAATATCCGTAACTTTTCGATTATTGCACATATCGACCACGGAAAATCTACATTAGCAGATCGAATTTTAGAAAATACAAAAGCGCTATCTGAAAGAGAAATGAAAGAGCAATTTCTTGATGCGATGGATCTTGAAAGAGAACGTGGCATCACGATTAAATTGAACGCGGTACAACTTCATTATGATGCTAAAGATGGAGAAGAGTATACATTCCATTTGATTGACACACCAGGGCATGTCGATTTTACATATGAGGTATCTCGCAGTTTGGCAGCGTGTGAAGGCGCTATATTAGTAGTTGATGCGGCCCAAGGTATAGAAGCGCAAACATTGGCAAACGTTTATCTAGCGCTTGATAACGAGCTGGAGATTGTTCCAGTCATTAATAAAATTGATTTACCAAATGCTGATCCAGAACGTGTGATGCAAGAAATTGAAGATGTTATCGGTATCCCGAAAGAGGATGTCGTTCTTGCTTCAGCGAAGGCGAATATTGGTATAGAAGATATTTTAGAAAAAGTTGTGGAGAATGTTCCGCCGCCATTAGGTAATCCGAAAGAGCCTTTAAAGGCATTAATCTTTGACTCATTGTATGACCAATATCGTGGAGTCATCGCATATATTTGTATTAAAGAAGGTTCAGTCAAAGTTGGCGATAAAATTAAAATGATGGCTACCGGTAAAGAATTCGAGGTAAATGAAGTTGGTATATTTACACCTAAACCTGTTGCCAAGGATGAATTAAATGTTGGCGATGTTGGTTATTTAGCTGCCTCTATTAAAAATGTTGCTGATACCCATGTTGGGGATACAATTACTCTAGTAGACACACCGGCTGATGAACCTTTACCAGGTTACCGAAAAATGAATCCAATGGTGTTTTGTGGACTATATCCAGTTGATACAAATAAATATAATGATTTAAGAGAAGCATTAGAACGTTTAGAACTAAATGATTCAGCATTACAGTATGAACCAGAGACTTCTCAAGCTTTAGGCTTTGGTTTCCGTTGTGGTTTCCTTGGATTGTTACATATGGAAATTATCCAGGAAAGAATCGAACGTGAATTTAATATCAATTTAATTACAACAGCTCCAAGTGTTGTATATGAAGTTAAGGAAACAAATGGTGAGATCTTACGTATTGATAACCCGTCTATGATGCCAGAACAACAGGTTATTGAGGAAATTACTGAACCGTTTGTTAAAGCAAGTATTATGGTACCGAATGATTTTGTAGGAACCGTAATGGAATTATCTCAAAAGAAACGTGGACAATTTGTCGATATGGAATATTTAGATGATATTAGAGTGAATGTGATTTATCATATCCCATTATCAGAAATTGTGTATGACTTCTTTGACCAATTAAAATCACAAACAAAAGGCTATGCTTCATTTGATTATGAAATGATCGGTAATCGTCCATCCAATCTTGTGAAAATGGATATTCTATTGAATAATGAACAAATCGATGCATTGTCTTTAATCGTTCATAAAGATTTTGCGCATGACCGTGGTAAACAAATCGTTGAAAAACTTAAAGAATTAATCCCACGTCAGCAATTTGAAGTACCTGTCCAAGCTGCCATAGGTAATAAAATTGTCGCACGCTCTAACATACGAGCGATTCGAAAAAACGTTTTAGCTAAATGCTATGGTGGAGATATTTCGCGTAAACGTAAACTACTTGAGAAACAAAAAGAAGGTAAAAAACGTATGAAGATGGTTGGTTCAGTTGAAGTGCCTCAAGAAGCATTCATGGCTGTACTGAAAATGGATGATGAATAATGCTAAAATCATCTGCAAGCAAAAACTATAAAATATCGTTATAATGAAGAGGAAAGACTATAGGCATAGCTTATATGTTTTTCCTTTTTCATGTTTAGATAATATAAATTTTTTATAATATAGAGGTGTACATATGGTGAATTCCGCTTATATCCACATTCCGTTTTGTCAAAAGATTTGCCATTACTGTGATTTTGTGAAGTTTTTTTATGATGAACAATTAGCAGATGATTATTTAGAGGCCTTACAAAAAGAAATGGCACATACATTAAAAGATGAGAAACAAACGATGAAAACAATTTATATAGGTGGTGGCACACCGACTGCATTGACACCTAAGCAATTAGAAAAATTAATGAAAATCATACATACGTATTTTCATGTGGATCAATGTGCAGAGTTTACAATTGAAGCAAATCCAGGTGCATTTTCAATCGAAAAAATGCGAGTGTTAAAACATTATGGTGTGAATCGAATTTCTTTAGGTGTGCAAGTGTTTGATAATGATATGTTGAAGCAATTAGGAAGACTTCACCAAGTTGATGATGTGTATCAAACGATTAATGATTTGAAGCGAGAGGATTTTCATAATGTCAGCTTAGACTTAATCTATGCCTTACCGCATCAAACTGTTGAGCAATTTCAAAATACACTAGATGAAGCCTTTACATTTGGTTTACCACATTATTCAACCTACTCTTTACAAATTGAACCTAAAACAGTTTTTTATAATATGCATAGAAAAGGTCAATTACACCGTCCGACGCACGAAGCTGAGGCGGAGATGTTTGAGGTATTGCGTTCTAATATGAAGCAACACGGATATCATCATTATGAAATTAGTAATTTTGCAAAAAAAGGTTATGAAAGTCAACATAATTTAACATACTGGAGCAATGATTACTATTACGGATTTGGTGCAGGTGCACATGGATATTTACCGGGTAAACGTCTGATCAATTTTCGACCTGTCCCAACTTATATTAAAGAGGTAAATGAGACAAGCAAAGCTGTTTTAAAAGTTGAAGACATTACAAAAAAAGAAGAAATTGAGGAAGAATTATTTTTAGGACTACGCAAACAAACGGGAATTTCAAAAGCAACATTTGAGCATAAATTCAATTATCCGATTCAAGAAGTATATGGGAAGGAACTACAATATCTACATGCTAAAGGTTGGATTTATGAAGATGAGGACACCATTAGAATGACAGAAAATGGTCTGTTATTCGGTAATGAAGTGTTTGCTGAATTTTTATTAGACGAAGATGTCATATTGTAGGTGTTTTGCGTTGACAAATTAAATGATTTTTGATAATTTAATTACAGTATTAGCACTCGGGTGCATTGAGTGCTAACAGAGGTGATCATCATGCTTACAGATCGACAGTTACTTATTTTACAAGTTCTTATTGATGAATTCATCGATTCAGCGAAGCCAGTTGGTTCTAGGTCGATTGCTAAACATGAGTCTGTACCTTTTAGTGCAGCAACTATTAGAAATGATATGGCAGATCTAGAAGACTTTGGGTTGATTGAAAAAACACATACGTCATCTGGTAGAGTACCGTCTGAACTTGGCTACAGATATTACGTAGATCATGTTATCGCACCTTCAATTACCAAAAGTGACATTCACTTAACGGAAGATTTTATGAATGGAGATTTCTTTGAGTTTGAAGAAATTGTTCAGAAGTCAGCAGAATTATTATCTGAATTAACAAGTTATACTTCAATTATTTTAGGGCCGGAAGTTTTTCAAGCAAAATTGCAACAACTACAATTTGTTAAGCTTTCGTCTATTACTGCAGTTGCGATTTTAATTACCAACACTGGACATGTAGAACATCGTTCATTTGTCATTCCAGAAGAAGTTGATCCAGCAGATTTGGAGAAGATGGTGAACATTTTAAATGAACGATTACATGGGGTTTCCATTTTTAAACTTCCAGAGTTGTTACAAACTGAAGTATATAGTATGATGCAACAGTATCTTGATGAAGCGGAGAAATCTTACCAGTACTTAAAGGCTGCCTTTTTAAATGAACAGCCTGTGAAATTATATTTTGGTGGTAAGTCTAATATGTTGCTTCAGCCTGAATTCAATGACGTAGAAAAATTAAGATCTTTTTATCAAATGATGGATAATACTGGAGATCTCGCAAACTTATTGATGAACTCGAAAAATGGCTTGAAAGTTAGAATTGGTCACGAAAATGAATTAGATGCGATAAAAGATTTTAGTATGATTACAACAACCTATCATTTAGGAAATGAACAAATGGGGACCATTGCATTATTCGGTCCAACTAGAATGGAATATCGAAAAGTACTTTCGTTATTAAACACTGTGTCATATGAAATGACAGATGCGCTCTATTTATGGTATAAAAACAATGGCTAAACGTTTTGAATCCATTTAAATGTTTAAACTGGAGGTGGCAAGGTGAAAGAAATGAATGAACAAAATGAGCATGCACAAGATGAACAAACAGAAGAAAATGAAACGATTGAAGTATTAGAAAATGAAGAAGTTGAAACTGAAGCAGAACAAGTGACTGAAGAATCTACAGTTACGAACGAAGAAGTCGAAAAGCTACAAGAAGAAAAACGCCAATTAGAAGAACGTGCACTTCGATTACAAGCTGAATTTGAGAATTTCAAAAAACGTACACAGCGTGAAAAAGAAGCTGCTCAAAAATATAAGGCACAGGATCTTGTAAATGACTTGCTTCCTGTTAAAGATAACTTTGACCGTGCTTTAGATACGGAAGTTGACGAAGCTTCTAAAGGATTTAAAGAAGGAATCGAAATGGTTTACAAGCAACTGACTGAAGCGTTAACATCTCATGGTGTAGAAGAAATCGCAACAGTTGGTGAAGAATTTGACCCAAATCTACATCATGCTGTGATGCAAGCAAATGATGAAAACTATGATTCAAATATTGTGGTTGAGGAATTACAAAAAGGTTATAGCTTAAAAGACCGTGTAATTCGTCCAGCAATGGTAAAAGTAAATCAATAATATAATAGAGTTAGTTTAAGGAGGACATTTTATTATGGGTAAAACTATTGGAATCGACTTAGGTACAACAAACTCATGTGTGGCAGTTATGGAAGGTGGAGAAGCAGTTGTTATCCCAAACCCTGAAGGGAATCGTACAACACCATCAGCTGTTGCATTTAAAAACGGTGAACGTCAAGTAGGGGAAGTTGCAAAACGTCAAGCGATTACTAACCCGGACACAATCTTATCTATTAAACGTCACATGGGTACAGATTACAAAGTGACAATTGATGATAAAGATTATACACCACAAGAAGTTTCAGCGATTATTTTACAACATATTAAATCTTATGCTGAGGATTATATTGGTGAAACTGTAGATAAGGCTGTTATTACCGTTCCAGCTTATTTCAACGATGCTGAGCGTCAAGCTACGAGAGACGCTGGTGTGATTGCAGGTCTTGAAGTTGAACGAATCATTAACGAGCCAACTGCAGCGGCACTTGCTTATGGTATTGATAAAGCTGACGATGGTGACCAAACAATTTTAGTTTATGACCTTGGTGGAGGTACGTTTGACGTTTCACTACTAGACATTGGTGATGGTACATTTGAAGTTATTGCTACAGCAGGTGATAATAAACTTGGTGGGGATGACTTTGACGATGTTATTATTGATCATATGGTAGCGGAGTTTAAAAAAGAAAATGGCATTGATCTTTCAAAAGATAAAATGGCAACACAACGTTTGAAAGATGCAGCTGAAAAAGCGAAAAAAGATCTTTCAGGTGTAGCTCAAACACAAATTTCATTACCATTTATCACAGCTGGTGAAGCAGGTCCACTTCACTTAGAGATGACATTAACACGTGCTAAATTTGAGGAGCTATCAAGTGAGTTAGTTGAACGTACAATGATTCCAACTCGTAAAGCACTTAAAGATGCTGACTTATCAGCTTCAAGCATTGATAAAGTACTTCTAGTTGGTGGATCAACACG
>DVIO01000153.1 GCA_018711205.1 Candidatus Avamphibacillus intestinigallinarum
GATGTATTTGTCCGGAATACATACTATGATACATTTACGATTCCGATGTATGGCAACCATAGTGTTTTGAACGCACTGGCTGTCATAGCAATTTGTGATTATGAGAACTTACAAATTTCTCATATTAAAAATATGGAAACATTTCAAGGTGTGAAACGTCGTTTTACGGAAAAAACAATTGGTTCACAGGTGTTAGTAGACGATTATGCACATCATCCAATTGAAATTAACGCTACAATAGAATCAGCGCGTAAGAAATATCCAGGTAAAGAAGTCATCGCGATTTTCCAACCGCATACGTATAGCAGAACTAAAATGTTTTTACAAGAGTTTGCGGACAGTTTGAATCTAGCAGATGCAGTCTATTTATGTGATATTTTTGGCTCTGCAAGAGAAGAAAATGGTAATCTAACAATTGATGATTTACAAAGGCTAGTGGATAATAGTCATTTATTAGAGTTAGAACATGTAGATGTCTTAGAAAAATATAAAGATAGTGTCTTATTGTTTATGGGTGCTGGAGATGTTCAAAAGTTTGAGCAAGCTTATGCTGAATATATAATCGATAACATCAAATAGTTTTGAAATAAATCTGTGATATTTGTTTTTAAATAAATATCACAGATTTATTGTTTTCTGTGTTTAAAGACATATAGGTGTGGGTATCATTCTATATAGTCAATTTTGACAGCGAGCATACTAACATAAGATTACTAGAGAGATACATACATGTAAGCTGTGATTTTGTTCATATGATATGTTACAATCAATGGACTAATAAAAGTATAACTTTTAAGGAGGAATACATGATGGGAAACAATAATGATCAGATTAATAGCAAGGATTTTCTAATTGGTTCTTTAATTGGAGGTATTATTGGTGCAACGGCAGCATTGTTCTTAGCACCTAAGTCTGGTAGAGAATTACGCCAAGACTTAAATCAAGGAGCTGCTGAGGTGAAAGACCGTGCATCTGAATGGTCTTCAATGGCTCAAGAAAAAGGAATTGAGCTAAAAAATAAAGCATATGAAAAAGGATCAGAATTAAAAGATAAAGCGATGTCGTCTACTTCTGATTTAACTAAAAAAGTATCTGAAGGTACACAGAATTTAACTTCTCAAGTACAAGATAAGTTAGATAAAGGTAGTAAACAAGCACAGAAGAAAGTAGATGAAAGCAATCGTAAAGCGAATGAAGCATTAGAAGCGACAAAAGATGCTGTTTCTGAAGCTGAAAAGGCTGTACAAAAAAATTAATATGACCGAAAGCTAATGTACGCGATGATTCGCGTAGTAGATAAATAAAGCGTACACATAACAATTTGTTATGTGTACGCTTTTTAGTTACGATGTTTCCCATTTAATTTCTAAAATGTCTCCACTGGTGATATGACTATCGAATGAAGTGGGTTCCGCATTTTTTAATAATGTAAATCTTCCATTTGCTTCTGTTAAGTCCAGTTCGATATAACGGAAAATATCTTGAAAAATAGCCGGTTGTCGTTTTCGTTCTTTAATATACAGTTCGTCGTTTATATGTAATGTTGAATCTAGTGAAAGTATTTCATCATTTCTAATAATGTCATATTTTTGTTGTTGAATGTCAATCGGTTTATCATGAAAGAATACATTTGTTATGTCCCAATAGCGAGGATATTTTGCAAAGAATGCGTCCGCTACCGTTGGCTTATCATTATATGTTATCTCAATGACGTCATCATGATGTAATAGTTGCTTTTGTTCACTTGGTCGTCCATTTATGAGAATAGAAGCTCCTGTGTTAGGTAGAGTTACTTCAAGTCCATTTATGTATATCGTGAATGCTTTTGAAGTCTTTTGTTCCTCGTTCATCATGCTGAGAAAATCATCAATCGTCTTAATCTGTTTCGTAACGACATAATCTTTATCCTCCAATACATGATTAGCCTGAACTTCTACTCCATTTACCATATATTGTGGGGCTAATGTGTATGCTTTATTTTGGCACGTAACTGTAATAGACTGCTGAGGCATTTCTACAATATCTGTTATTTGAAAATGAGCTGATAAGCCGTCTGTTCCTTTTGTGATTTCTATTGCATCTCCATCGCTTACGATATCATCAACATGCGCTAAGACATTATTCAGTGAAATCTCAGGAGGTGTACCTAATGTGCCGGGTAGAATCATGTCTTCTCCGTTTACAGTAATAAATTTCGATAAGCCAGGTTTTCCATAAAGTTTTCTTATATCAATACCTGCTTCAATACAACAATCGCCAACTGTCATTTTTTTCGTTTCAAAAATACGTAAAGGCTGATTGTTAATGCGTACCGTAACCGAATGGATTGGTTGTTCTTCAGCAGAAATCGCAATTCCAATCGGCGTTACAAAGTCTGGACCACTCGGTAATCGATCTGTTTTATTTAAATGTTCAATTGCTTCAACATCTCGAATGGCTACACGATTTTTAGGTAGCTTTAATTGATCTGCAATTTTATCAGTAATATAAGGTGTTAAACTTCCTCCCCCGATAAGCATAACGGCCTTTGGAGGTTGTTGATTTAATGTTAAGATCTCCTCAGCAATGGTTTCACCTAAGTGAGAAACAGCAGCGTCAATCACATGAGTAAATTCTGAATATGAAACATCCGTTTCAAAACCTAAGATATCTGTAATGGTTGTAGCTGTTTCTGGATGAATTGCGCGCTTCATTTGTTCTGCTTCACGATAATCTAATAAATACGCATCAGACAGTGCTTCGGTAATTTCATCACCTGCAACAGGTACCATACCGTAGGCCGTAACAGTACCGTCTCTTGTTAAGGCGATATCACTTGTTCCTGCACCAATATCAACCAGTGCAATGTTTAAACGTCGCATAGATTCAGGAATTAAAACTTGCAAGGCAGCGATTGGTTCCAATGTGAGAGCTTTCATATGTAAGCCAGCTCGTTCTAAAGCTGCATGAAGAGAGTCTACAACAATAGTCGGAAGAAATGTGGCAATGACCTCAGTAGAAGCGATTTCACCTTGTTGATCAATAAGAGACCCAATCGGCTCACCATCTAAATAATAACGCATAACTGAGTAACCAACACAATAGTAATGTTGAATTGTCTCGTTTGGGTTTTCTTCAATTAACTTGACTTGTGCTTGATGGACAGCACTTAATTCCAAATGCTTGACCATTTCAGCTGTTGTAAAGGGGGATTCTATGATCTTCGCTTCAGCCGTCGCACGAATCGTTTTTAATGAACGTCCTGCTGCTGCAACATAGACATCTGTTAAAGGAACTGCTTCATCACTTTGTAATGCATCTTTAACTTGTTGAATGACGTTGGCAACTTGAACGACATTATGGATTTGTCCATCTAACATGGAACGTTCTTTATGTTCTAATACATAATGCTTTTTAATCGTGTATTCTGTTTCATCTTTCTCCAATAACATACCCGTAACAGAACGTGTTCCGATATCAAGTGCAAATATATGAGAATTCATTTGCATTTTTCCTTTCTTTTGGTAATATGAGTAGAATATCTATTGTTATTATAACTTAATAATGACAAAGAAAAAAATTTTCGTTATAATTGTGTATAATATTTAAAAAGATTAGAAAATTAGGGGGCATATCGGAATGAGTCAAAATGAATTTGATAAATTAAGAGACCAGTTAGATGAAGTGAACCTTGATTTATTAGAAAAAATCAATCAACGTGCTGAAATTGTGCAAAAGATTGGTAAAATTAAAGAAAAACAAAGCGTACAAAGATTCGACCCAATTCGTGAAAGAGATATGTTGAATCATATTGTTAATCATAATGATGGACCGTTCGTTAATTCAACGATTGAACATATTTTTAAAGAAATCTTTAAAGCAGGCTTAGAGCTGCAAAAAGACGATCATTCTAAAGCATTACTTGTTTCAAGAAAGAAACAGCCAGAAGATACGATTATTGACATCAACGGAGAAAAAATTGGAAATGGACAGGTTTCTTATGTCGTTGGTCCTTGTGCTGTAGAGAGCTTCGAACAAGTTGATGAAGTAGCTGGCGTTGTAGCTGATCAAGGTTTGACACTGCTAAGAGGTGGTGCATTTAAACCACGTACATCTCCTTATGATTTCCAGGGACTTGGTGTAGAGGGGCTTCAAATACTTCGTAAAGCAGCGGACAAGCATGGATTGTCGGTTGTAAGTGAAATTGTAAATCCGCAACATATCGAAGAAGCATTAGATTACGTAGATGTGATTCAAATCGGTGCACGTAATATGCAAAACTTTGAGTTATTAAAAGCTGCTGGCGATGTAGATAAACCAGTGCTGTTAAAACGCGGACTTTCAGCTACAATATCTGAGTTCATTAACGCTGCAGAGTACATTATTTCACGTGGAAACGGTAATATTATCCTTTGTGAACGAGGTATCCGCACATATGAAAAAGCGACGCGTAATACACTCGATATCTCAGCTGTTCCGATTTTAAAACAAGAAACGCATTTACCAGTTATGGTCGATGTGACGCATTCTACAGGACGTCGTGATTTACTACTGCCAACTGCAAAAGCAGCGATTGCGATTGGAGCGGATGGTATTATGGCAGAGGTTCATCCTGATCCAGCTGTGGCATTATCTGATGCGCAACAACAAATGGACTTCCCAACATTCAATCATTTCATGTCAGAATTGAATAAATTTACAAATGTGCATGCATAATACAATATATGGATAAAGTGTGAACAAAGGTCAATCGTCACAGATTGACCTTTGTTTTTGCTTTTTAAGTCATAAGCCTTGTGATATAGTGAAAAGGTGAACAAAAAGTACGATATAAGCATCAGGAGGTAATGAGATGACGGTTACAATATATGATGTTGCACGTGAAGCAAATGTATCAATGGCAACAGTTTCAAGAGTAGTTAATGGTAATCCAAATGTTAAACCTTCAACAAGGAAGAAAGTACTTGATACGATAGAAGCACTTGGCTATCGACCAAATGCAGTCGCTAGAGGACTAGCAAGTAAACGAACAACGACAGTAGGGGCAATTATTCCTGATATTTCCAGTATGTTCTTTGCTGACCTAGCAAGAGGTATTGAAGACATTGCAACGATGTACAATTATAATATTATTTTAGCGAATTCTGACCGTAAAAAAGAAAAGGAATTACATTTAATTAATACAATGCTTGAAAAACAAGTGGACGGTATTTTATTTATGGGCGGACACATCTCAGCTGAACATATTAAGCAATTTGAAAGTACATCAGTACCTGTTGTGCTTTCTTCTACGTATGATGAAACAAATACAATTCCTTCTGTTAACATTGATAACGAGATGGCAGCTTTTGAAGCAACTAAATTTTTATTAGACCAAGATAATGCACATCCTGCTTTTATCTATGGACATGATGATACACGGATTAGTCAATTTAAATTTGAAGGCTATAAACGCGCTCTACAAGAGTATGGAGTAGAATTAAATCAAGATTATATTGTCAACGTAGATTATTCGTATGATTCAGGCATTGTAGCTGTAAAGCAATTAATGGAATTAAGTAATCGACCGAGTTCTGTATTTGTCGCATCTGACGAAATGGCGCTTGGTGTGATTCACGGTGCACAAGATTTAGGCTATAAAGTCCCAGAGGATCTTGAGGTATTTGGTTTTAACAATACAAGGCTTGCCAAAATGGTACGTCCAACGCTATCTACAATTGTTCAGCCTATGTATGATATCGGGGCAGTATCGATGCGACTGTTAACGAAATACATGAACAAGGAATCAGTAGAAGAGAAAAAAGTCATTCTACCACACCGAATTATTGAAAGAGACTCAACAAATACAAAATAAATCCGATATACCATGTAAGAAGTAGGTTTTGAGGGGCGAGTTTATGAAAAAAAGAGATATGTTAACACCTATTGGAATTACATTAGGTTTTATTATGATTATGCTTGCAATTCTTACAAATAGTGGTGTAGACGGTGCGTCTTCTTTCTTAGATCTATCCTCTATTTTTATTGTCATTGGGGGATTAATTGCCTCATTGCTCATTAATTTTAAGATGTCACAAATTAAATTAACTGGACGAGTCTTAAAAGAAGCGTTTCGTCAAAAGGACTTGGAGCTATTAAAACTGATTCAGCTTTTTATTAATTTGTCAGAACGCGCAAGAAGAGAAGGATTACTTGCACTTGAGAATGAAGCGGACGAGATAGATGATCCTTTTATTAAAAAAGGGATGCTACTAGCTGTTGATGGTATTGAGCCTGAAGTGATTCAAGAAATCATGGATGCGGAAATCACATCTATGGAAGAACGGCATGCTCAGGGTCGCTTAATTCTTGAAAAATCTGGTGAATATGCCCCAGCATGGGGAATGATTGGAACGTTGGTGGGCCTTGTGCTTATGTTGAATAAACTAGAGGATCCCGCAACACTTGGACCGAGCATGGCTGTCGCATTATTAACGACGTTATATGGTACAGTACTAGCAAATCTTGTGTTTATTCCAATGGCTAATAAACTGGAAAACAAAACAGAAGAAGAAATTTTTATGAGACAAATTATTATTGAAGGGGTTATCGGGGTTCAGTCAGGACAAAATCCGAGAATTCTTGAAGAAAAATTAAGTGCTTTTTTATCTGATGATGAGAAACATATCGAAGAAACCATAGAAAAAGAGCATTTGGAGGGCGACGTCAATGAGGCGTAGACCTTTAAAAAGACATAAAAAGCATCAAAGTGGTGCCCCTAAATGGATGGTTACTTACTCGGATATGGTGACTTTAATCTTAGTATTTTTTATTTTATTATTTTCTATGTCACAAATTGATAGCGTTAAATTTGATGCAGTGACAGAATCATTTCAAAGTAGGGAAATATTTGATTTTGCTCCATCCACGACGCCTATTGATAAGCCACTGAATCCGGATTCAGGTGAAACTGGCGAAAAGCCAAACCCTGATGAATCTAGTGTATCAGTGCCTAATGAAATCGATGAGGACCGTTTGCAAGCAGCAATTGATAAGGAAGATACGCTAAATAAATTAATGGGTGATGTAGAAACATATTTAGATGAAAATGATTTAAATGACGTTGCTTCTGCTACTCGTTCTAGTAGAGGGATTGAACTGGTTTTACAAGAAAGTATATTATTTGATTCTGGGGAAGCCGATGTCTTAGCTAAAGGTAAACCATTTTTAAATGAAATCAGTACATTATTAAAGAACATACCAAATTACATTCGTGTAGAAGGACATACAGATAATCGTCCTATTTCGAATTATAAATATCCTTCAAACTGGGAACTATCAAGTTCACGGGCAGGCAGTGTGATTCGCTATTTCGTAAATAAACGGGGCCTAGATGAATTTCGATTTTCAGCAGTAGGCTATGGTGACACGAAACCACTTGTACCAAACGATTCAGAAAAAAATTGGAGTAAAAATCGTCGTGTAGAAATTATTATTTTAGAAGAGGGCAAATCCCATAAAACAGAACGATGAAATAAAGTCCTCTTCGTGGACATACATATGAGATATTGATAGCCGATTTATATTGGAGGAGAACGCCAATTAAATCGGTTTATTTTTGTCCCGACATAAATGTTATGTTACATATAAAAAAGGAGCACTCTCTTCATGAAAGAGTGCTCCACATTTAGATTATTCATCTTTGTCTTTTGAATCTTTATCTTTCTTTTCCTTTTTTTCTTGTTGTTTCTCTTTTTCCTTTTGCTTTTCCTTCTCTTTTTTAGCTTTTTCTTCTTCTTGTTTTTGTTTTTCTTTTTCTTTCTGTTCTTTTATCTTTTTCTGCTCTTTTTCTTTATCCGCTTTTTCCTTTGCCTCTTTCTCTTTTTTCTGATCT
>DVIO01000154.1 GCA_018711205.1 Candidatus Avamphibacillus intestinigallinarum
CTTCTGGGATTTTTATGTCCCGCTTCATTGCTTCTTTCATAAAAATTGCTGCAATCAAGTCATTGGCACAAAATAGCGCATCAGGGTGCTCATACGTGTCGAAGAAGTGTCCGGCTTTATCTTTGATTTCATTACTATTAAAGTCAGATTCAAATATGTTAGAAGAAAGACCCGCAACTTGCATTGCTTCCATATATCCCTCTTTTCGATCAAGCGCCGTATTGACTCCAGCTGAACCTGCAATGTGGACAATCTGTTTTGCGCCTTTACTAATGAGAAACTCAGTCATCTCTTTAGCCGCTTTTACGTTATCCACTGCGACAGTTGGATAATTTAAGTCCGCCGATTGGTCTGTCATGACAATCGGAACTTGAATACTATCCCATTCCGCCACTGTAAGTAATGCTGCAGAAATAATGCCTTCAACGTAATATCGTTTAAACATATCTATGTATCGCTTCTCTGCCTCGCTGTTCTCATCAATGTTACAGAGCATCACTGTGTACCCATACTTTGAAGCAGTGTCTTCGACACCGCGCGTTAACATTGGGAAAAATGGATTCGTAATATCTGGAATGACAAGTCCAATAATTTTAGATTGCTTATGATTGAGCGCTCGAGCCATCGCGTTTGGATGATAGTTGAGTTCAGCCATTGCGTGCTCAATTTTTTTGCGACTTTCAATACTCACATACCCACTGCCGTTGATGACGCGTGAAACAGTGCCGGTAGATAGACCAGAAAGTGCAGCCACGTCTTTAATAGTGACCATTGCAGCCCCCCTAATTTATGATGTTAATTGGTCAATGTGTAATCGGTAACATATTACATAATATAAAGGAATGTAAAGTATGTCAATACTTTGTGATTTTTTTAATATAGTTGTAATAAAGATCCTCCATTACATATATGGATGTATACGAATTAATATAACTAGTGGTTTTGAATAGGAGGATAATCATGATTTTAAACAAAAAATCTCTATTTTAGTATCCTTATCACTCTTGTTTACGATGTTCTTATCCCCAATCAGTCAATCACACGTTGCTCAATCTCAGGAAATTAATTCAAATCAAAATCTACATAATGAAAATGTAGAACCACAAGCTGCAGGAGTTTTAATCTTTTTTGCGGGTATAGCTGTAGGTTATATCATTGATGGGGTAGTAATCTATAAAACTGGATATTCCTCAAGTTATTGGATAGCCCAAGGATTAAATGGTATCCATGAGGCTTTATCTAACTTACCTAAAATAGCGAATGGATCATTTGTTATCGTTCAACAAAATGGTAATTTAGAAATTTGTAATGAGTCTGGTTATTGTGCAATATCTACTAAAAATCCGGATTACAAATAAGGAGGAAATTAAATGTCTCAAAAAAATAAAACAACTGTGATATTACTTTTAATTTTCATTGTTGGTATTACTATAGGACTCTTTGTTCGTGATTTAGTATCATTCCTATTTTGAATTATTCCGATTTCCTTTAATATATATTCAAACTAAAGCTTTATATGATGTCACTCTTTATTTAAACGATTAATAATTCAAACAAAAAACGACCCTTTGGTCTTCTATTTAAAGAAGCTTTAGGGTCGTTGTTTTTATGTTTTATTTCTATTTCAACCAATTATAGGGCAGTGATTTTTTCTGTACAGATACCCACTTAAGCTCTGTAAATTCGTCCACCACATATGGACTTCCGAATCTTCCTATTCCACTGTTTTTCACACCTCCAAATGGGATGTTTGGCATATCGAGTGTTGGCATTTCGTTCACATGCGTCATTCCACTTTCCATTTCGACTGCGAGTTTCTCTCCACGTGCTATGTCTTTCGTAATTATGGATCCAGATAATCCATATTCTGTGTCACTCGCAAATTCTAAAGCTTCCTTGTCTGACTCAGCTTTAATAATAAGTGCGATTGGTGAGAAGAGCTCGGATTGCGCGATTTCACTATCGTTTTTGATATCTGTAAAAATGTAAGGCGTAATTACATTTTTAATTTGCTCTCCTTCTAGCACCATTTTTCCTTCTCTTTTTGCCATCTCAATGAAATTTTTGGTCTTATCTAGTTGAGTCTTGTTGATAATTGGACCGACTAATGTACGTTTCTTCTCTGGGTCTCCGGATTTTATTTTCTTCGTTGCTTTCACAAATTGCTTCACGAAAGTATCATGAATGTCTTCATGCACAATAATTCTATTTACGCTCATACAAATTTGTCCTTGATGAAGGAAGGATCCCATCACGGCTGCACGTACCGCTGTTTTCATATCTGCATCTTTAAGAACCACAAAGGGACTATTTCCACCGAGTTCTAATGCTACTTGCTTCAAATGACTACCAGCAAGTCCTCCAATATGTCTTCCTACTTCTGTTGAACCTGTGAAACTCACTAAATTTACTGCATCATGTTCCACAAGAACATCACCAATCTCACTTGGTTCTGTCAAAATAGATTGGAATACACCCGCTGGCATTCCTGCATCATGAAACACTTTTGCAAATACAGAACCACTAGTAATCCCTGTTTGAATATCTGGCTTATGCACGACCGCATTCCCGAGTGCAAGCGCTGGGGCGATTGTTCTCATTGATAGATGAAATGGAAAGTTAAATGGAGAAATTGAGCTGATCACTCCTTTTGGTTTTCTATATATCTTATTCGTCTTTGTTGGAATGAGACCTGCTTTTTCTTCAACAAACCCGATTTCATCAACAAGCTTAATGGACTCTTTCAAAATCATCATCGACATTCTGAATTCTACTTCAGCCTTAATAAACGTACTTCCTGTTTCTTTAATCAAACAATCGATGATATCATTTTTATTCTTATTAAATAATTTATACGCATGTTTTAATACTCTTTTTCTCGTACGTGGCAGTCTTCCCCACTCTTTCTCTGCCTCTCTTGAACCTTCAATCGCTTGAATTGTTTGATTTTCAGACGCCGTCCTAATGGTT
>DVIO01000155.1 GCA_018711205.1 Candidatus Avamphibacillus intestinigallinarum
ACACGTTTAATTTCATTTGAAATCGAACCAATATGGTCTGTTGCATTGTTCACAATTTTAGTTTGTTGATCAGTTTCAGATGAAACAGATTGTATTGCTTCAGAAATTTGACTCGCAGCAAGCTTCGTTTCTTGAGAACTTGCAGTAAACTGTTCAGCCATCGCAGCAAGTTGTGAAGAAGAGTTAATCACTTTTTCAAAAGCTTGGCGAATGGCAGCGAGCATGGTGTCATATTTATGTGCTAAGTCACCAAATTCATCTTTACGTAATTTTAGATGTTCTAAATGTTCATTCTCAATAAACTCTAAATTAGAAGTTGAATCGATTAGCTTACCTAGCTCGTCTACTGGTTTTGAAACGCGACGGCCAATAACGATTGAAAGACCAACCGCAATTACAATCGATACAAGAACGATTACAATAGAAGTAATATTATTTTTAAACATTGTTGAGTTAAAGAAATCTTCGTCATATTGGATGACAAGAAGACGTGTTTGTTTATATGAGCCACTGTCGTCAGGTTCGCCAATTGGAATGTAGCGTGTTTTAATTTTGTTCTTATCAATCTTGCTATTTTTCGTTTTGTGTTTGCCTGTTTCGATGGCTTGTTTACCAATTTTGGCATCTTGTTTACTAATTGCTTTTGCATTGCCATCTTTATCTTGTTTATTCATGGAATGCTCAGGTTCTCCATTATCTTGTACAGTATATAGAGAAATGTCTTTAACATAGTCGTGGTCTTTTTCTAATGTATTTGTTGTATCCGCTAAGCTGAATCCATCTAATACGTTATTGAATTGATCTGCTGTAGCGCCAAGCTCGATCAAATATTTATGGTCTGGTGTGCCCATGTAGCTAAACTTATTCGTTTCTTTTGTAGCTTCACTTACTTCTAAACGGTCATGTTCAAATTTTCCACTTTTTAAACGACTATTTAATAAGTCCGTAATCCCGAATTCTTTGAAGTCTAACCCTAAGTCATCTTTTCTTGTTGAATATTTCACAACTAAGTCATTATCTAATATGAAAATTTCAAACCCATCGAATTGCTTTTTATATTTTTCTAAATCCCACGATTCGATCTTTGGATTTTCTTCATATTTTTTCATGAGTACATTCGTATATTCTTCCATTTTTTCTGCCAATGAAGTCTCGATAATGTTATAAGATACATCCGAGCTATTCACAGCACTCAAAATGTTGCTCTCTACTAGATTTTCAGTTGCTTCTTTTTGATTTTGTAGTTCTTGTCGCGTATTCATATAATTAATAGAAACAACTAAAATAACGAGGAGAGAAATAGAGATTCCAAGCGTCAATATCAGATTGCGCTGGAAGACACTCATTTTCTTCATTCTGATTTACCCCTTTCAATATATAACATACTGTTTATTTACAACCATCGACATTTGACCATATATATTATCGACCAATTCATGAAAAGTTGAATGGTTTTTATGAAAAAAAATTAATTCTTTTTACCTAATTGTCATTTCAGGAGTGTTTTTTAATAGGGATAATTTCATATATGGTTTTTTCTAAAAATAATGTAAATTTTGATTAAATAGTTAAAACAAAAAGATACCTATTTTTGAATTAAATATGTTATACTTTTTCTAATGTTTGACACCATAGTGGTGGATAACGTATGAATGTACTATAGAGAAAGATATTTTACATAAACATTTAGGAGGGTTTGTATTATGCGTAATCAAGAAATGCTTTTGATTCCAGGACCTACACCTGTCGTTGATTCGATTTATGATGCAATCGCAAAAGAAACTTGGAGTCATACTGACCCGCGTTTTGCTCAAATTTATAAAGATTCAATTGCTAAAACACGCGACATGCTAAAAACTGATGGTGAAGTCATTGTCTTCGCTGCTTCTGGAACGCTAGGGATGGAAATGGCGTTAATTAACACAGTGAAACCAGGAGAAAAAGTATTAGTCGTTAGCCAAGGCTATTTCGGTGACCGTTTCATCGGAATTGGTAAAGCGTATGGCATTGAAATTGATGTGATTCAATCTGAATGGGGACAACAAGTTTCTCCAGAAGTGGTAGAAGAAAAACTTGCTTCAGGCAATTATAAAGCCGTAACGGTTACCCATGCTGATACGTCAACTGGGGTAAAAGCAGATTTAGATGCCCTTGTACCCGTTATTAAAAAACATGGTGCATTAGTCATTGTAGATGGTATTTGTGCAACAGCTGCTATGGAAGAGGACATGAGTAAAACTTATGGTGACCCATCATATAAATTAGATATCGTATTAACTGGTTCGCAAAAAGCAATTGGTGTGCCACCAGGGCTTGCAATTGTTGCCTTTAACCAATCTGCTCTAGATGTTCGTAAAGAAATTGAGCATGTACCAGGTTATTACACAGACATTTATAACTGGTTACCGATTATGCATGATCCGACTAAATACTTTGCTACACCAGCTGTAAACCTTGTGTATGCGTATGATGAAGGTATGCGAATCGTATTAGAAGAAGGTATGAAAAATCGTTATGCACGTCATGACAAGTTTGCTGAAGGTGTGCGTAAAGGCTTGAAAGAATATGGTATGAAACCATTGGCAGCAAAAGGTGCTGAAGCAAGTACATTAAGCTGTGTACTTTATCCTGAAGGTGTTGATGATGCGGCATTCCGCAAAAACTTATCTGAAAAAGGTATTGTTGTTGCAGGTGCATTAGCACATCTTAAAGGAAAAGCATTCCGCATTGGCCATATGGGGAATACGACAAAAGAAATGCTTGAAAAAGCTGTTGAAGAAATTGGAAAAACATTAAATGACCTAGGTCAAGATGTAGATCCTAAACAAGCTGTTGCAAGCTTTAACAGTGTATTTTAATCAAATATAACATCATAAAAAAGCCAGAGATTCATTTGATAATGGATCTTCTGGCTTTTTTAATTTGGTTTAAATAGATCGGTTAAGATTGTTTCCTTTATAAAGGGGTAACGTCCTATACTTCAATTTTATGTATATGAAACATTTGGTATGGCACAGGAGAAGGGATATTTTGCAGATGAAGGATTAGATGTGGAATTTGAATTCCCAGCGAATCCAACAGACCCATTAAATCTTGCAGCTTCAGGAAAGGTGACAATGGGGTTATATTATCAACCAGATGTGATTATGGCAAAAGCAAATGAAGATCTGCCTGTTAAAGCAGTTGCTGGGGTTGTAAAAGAACCATTAAATCATCTTGTATATCGAGAGGATGACGCACCCTCTTCACCGAAAGCATTAGAAGGTAAAAAAGTAGGCACTCCGGGTATCCCGATTAACGAAGCACTTGTTAAAACAATGGTTGAGCATGATGGTGGAGACTATGAGAAAGTTGATATGCTGGATGTTGGTTTTGATTTAGGGGCTGCATTAACTCAAAAGGAAGCTACAGCAGTCAGTGGAATGTTTGTCAATCATGAAGTGCCACTGTTAAGACATGAAGGACATAAAGTAGATTACTTTAATCCGGTAGATTATGGCGTTCCAAATTATTATGAAGTTGTGGCGGTTACAAGTGATCATACGTGGGAGAAAGAGCAAGAAGAGATTGAAGCATTTTGGAGAGCGGCTAAAAAAGGCTTCGAATTTATGGATAAAGAACATGAAGAAGCATTACAAATTCTGCTAGATCATCAAAACAAGGAGAATTTCCCACTTAAAAAAGCAGTAGAATCCGAATCACTTGATATTTTATTACCGAAAATGAAAGCGGATGGTGGATTTGCGACACAAACGAAAGCATCATGGGAGGACACAGCAACATGGTTGAAAGAAGCGGGACTGATTGAGAAAATCCCTAATATAGACGATATCTTCATTCATATTGAATAAGTGAAAATGAGACCTTGGATTATCCAAGGTCTCATTGTATTAACTGCTATCAATCGTTTATTTTACAGTAACACGATACTCTTCATGTTCATGTATATCTTCGTCATTTTCTACATGGA
>DVIO01000156.1 GCA_018711205.1 Candidatus Avamphibacillus intestinigallinarum
TTAGAAACTAAAGTTTACCCTGACAAAGGATTTCAAGAAGCGTGTATGCGCCGTTTTGGTAAAGGTAACAAACGATATATCAAAGTAAGACAAGGAATTGAGTATATAGATCAAAACATAATGATTAAAGAAACTGATTTATAAGGA
This sequence comes from Candidatus Avamphibacillus intestinigallinarum, assembly GCA_018711205.1. Taxonomy (GTDB): domain Bacteria; phylum Bacillota; class Bacilli; order Bacillales; family Amphibacillaceae; genus Avamphibacillus; species Avamphibacillus intestinigallinarum. Next base: position 148 of record DVIO01000156.1, read on the forward strand.
GGTGATTACATGAGAACGCTATTAACATTTTTAACATTGCCATTCTCAACAATAGCAATAGGCTTAGCAACAAACGATTTCTTCGTTGGTATGTTGCTAGCAGTAATGGCAGGTTTCGGATTGTATTGGTTCTGGGATAAGTTTTTCGATGCAATAAAAAAGACTGAAAGCAACAGCAATTGCTAACAGTCGGAAATTAAATAAATTAATAAATTAATTATATAACATACGAGGGAGGTTTGCAATTGGGACCAGAAAAAAGAGTTGAGAATAGAATCCGTAAATTTTTAGAAGATAATGGTGCTTTTGTTATGAAAACTCATGGTGGCAGTCCAGGAGTTCCAGTAGGCATACCTGACTTGTTTGCAATTTACAGAGGAATTGCAATATTCATTGAGGTTAAACGTGAAAAAGGTGGCAGAGTTAAACCGATTCAAATAGCTCAAATTGATAGTTTAAAAAGACATGGAACAATCGCTATTATATCTAACGATGTTTCACACGTAGAAGATCTAATAAAAACAATAGATACATTGATTACTGAAGGGGCTTGGAATAATATACGAACATCTATCAATATGGCAAATGAAATGGGCGTTAAACAATGATGTTATACCCAACTCAAGAAAAAGTTATGAATGAAGCAAAACCTTCATTTTTCTATGGTTTAGGTACAAGCTCTGGTAAAACACTAATCTCAATCTATCACTATTTGAAACATAACAATGGAGAACCTTTATTAATTGTATGCCCACCAACAAAAAAGAAATCAAATGAATGGAACCAAGAAATAGAAAAAGTGGAACATCACGAGAAAATAAAAATTGATTATGAAGTTGTTGCATCATCTATGTTAGCTAAAGAGTACAGTAATTACTCAAGTTACTTTGTGATTTTAGATGAAGCACACTACTTTATGAATCCAACAAGCAATAGAGGAAAAGCTGCACAAAAATTATGCAAAAACTCAACGAACTACGTAATGCTTTCTGCCACACCAGGAGAATCATGGGATAAATTCATGAATTATTTTATAATTTTTGGATTTTACAAAAATAAAACAGAGTTTTTGAAAAAGCATGCTGTATATGAAACGAAACATTTTGGCGGTAGATCTATTAAACAAATTGTCGACTTCCAACACACAGATGCTTTGGAACGATATTGGCAAACGATAGCAACCATGAAAGAAACTTCATATTTTGTCGATTTACCGCAAGTGAGTGAACGGTTTGTTGATTTTAATAAATCAAATTTATACAAGTCAGCTGCGAAAGATAGAGTAGTTGAGATAAATGATGAACAAGTCATATTAGATAGTCCACCTAAACTAGGTGCAACATTGAGATATTTAACAAATCAGAAAGCAAAAGTTGCTTATACCAAAGAACTCCTGGAGAGTACAAATGATAATGTAGTTATTTTTTACCAATTCACTCGAGAGAAAGACAACTTGTTAGACATGTTAAAGAAACTAGATAAACAAATATTCGAAGTCAGTGGCCAAAATTTTGAACTGCCTACACAATCAGAACGAAAGACATTATCTAACAGTGTAACACTCGTACAGATACAAGCAGGTAGTGCAGCAATTGAATTGAAGTATGCTAGCCAAGTTATATATTACTGCCCAACTTATAGTTACACACAATATCAGCAATCACGTGGACGTTGTATAAGACATGGTGGTCATGACAGAGTTGAGATTATCAAATATAAAACTAAAGGAACCATTGAAACACAAGTATGGAAAGCATTAGATCTAAAACAAGATTTTGACGAAAAACTATATTTACTCGAGGAGGTTAAGTGATTATGAAAAAACCGACAGAAACAGACACACATGAAAAGGTATACTTCTTAATCAAACGTAAAACATTAGATTTATTTATAACAAATAGACCTAACAAAAACATTGAAGAAATTGAATATACAGACAACAAAAATAATGCAAGACGATTTGATGAAGATGATTTTGAAATATTAGACATAGATGAAACTGTTCATGAAAAGATTGAGGTTATTAAAAAATATACAATAGCTACATCTGAAAGTGTGGTGCCATTCGATGACTGAACAATCATTATTTGAACAATTAAATCAATTAAACGTGAATGATCATGTAGATAAAAAGAATGGACTATCTTATCTTTCTTGGTCATATGCTCATCAAGAATTAAAAAAAGTAGATCCTAATTACACAGTAAAAGTTCATGAATATCCACATCCAGAAATAGCAACCGAACAATACTTTGTGCCTTATCTAGCTACACCAGAAGGTTATAGTGTGACTGTATCTATAACAATAAAAGGGCAAACAGAAACTGAAACATTACCCGTATTAGATTTCAAAAATAAAGCTGTTCCTTATAAACAAGCTGATATGTTCCAAATTAACAAAACATATAAACGTTGTTTCGTTAAAGCAGCGGCTTTGCATGGACTAGGTTTATATATTTACAACGGTGATGTAATGCCAGAACAACCATTTGAAGCAGCTAGTGATTCTGAAATTAAGGAAGTAGACGAAAAGGTTAAAAAACTAGCACCACTTATGAAACTCACAGAATCACAATTAAAAAATAAAATGAATATACCAAAAAAACTATCAGCAACAGATGCAGAAGAAGCGATTGTTCGCTTAGACAATGGAATTCAATATTACAAAAAGAATGAAAAGGATGATAAATAATGAATCAATTTAATGGAATCGGACGTTTAGTAAGAGAAGCAGATATTAAAGAAACCAAAGCAGGTAAGAAGTTCGCAAGATTTACAATTGCGATTAATCGTTTCAATGACGAAACAGACTTCGTAGACTGTGTTGTGTTTAACGAAAGAGTTGTCGGCGTTGTTGAGAAGTATACAAATAAAGGATCACAGATTGGTATTAGTGGATCACTAAATATTAATACATCTGAAAAAGACGGACACAAATTTAAACACCCACAAATTAATGTTCAAGCTGTAGATTTGCTGGATAACAAGAATAGTAATAATAGCCAAGATAAGCAGTCAGATAACCCATTTGCTAAAGGTACAGACGACTTACAAGACGAATTACCTTTCTAAAGGAGGACAATCAAATGACTCATAAAGATTATGTAACTAAAAAATTAAATGAAATTATACAGATATATGATGATATATATGATTACTTACCTTCAGAAGAAACAGCAGAAGAAGTATATCTCGATAAATGGCACATAGTGGATTTACGTGATGACTGCGAAAAAGTTTTTGACGAAACTGGTAATACAAAAGTGATTGATTCAGATGACCGTTAAACACACTATCACATATTTTAAAAGTCACAGTGACGTAGCCAATCCATTACATTATCAACTCACTTTCGAACAGTTTGTTGAATCATTATCCAAAGTTAAAATAAACGCTGCTAAAGGTAGTGCTGGTGTAATGGTGGCTGGCTATGCCACGTATCGTAACAATGAACAAACAAAGTCTAGAAGTATGATAACCATTGATATTGATGATATTCCTAACACAATTAATTTTCCTTCGTTTATTGATGGGCGATTTAAGTATAGTTATGTGATTTATCCGACACATTCACATACAGAATCAAATCAACGGTATCGCTTATGTATACCTTTATCAGAGGAAATAGAAGCTAAATATTATAAGCAAGTAGCGTTATATATATTGCAATTTTTGAAGATGAAAAGTGAGTTAGAGAAAGATAAATACAAAGATAGTAAGTCAATCGTGTTTTATGATCCAGCTAGTCTATCTCGATGTCATGCGATGAATTTGCCTACAACTTCAGATGATGGGAGTACGTATCAAATATATTACCAAAATACTGAAATATTAAATCCTCGACCTTTAGTTGAACAAGCGCAACGTATGCAAGAACAAGAATCAAAATTGCGTAAAACTGGTGTTCATAAACGTAGTAAAGAAGATGACGAGTGGATAGCGCTTTTACAAGGTGTAGAAGACGGACAACGTACACATGCAACAGAAGCATTAGCAGGCTTATTCATTAACAAATTCAGTCGTGATTTAGCATACGAAATGTTGAATCTATGGAATTTACAAAATCATCCGCCATTAGATGAAGATAAATTGCTCCATCATTTTAATGGCATATATAAAACGCATTGTAATAACAATAGTATTCAATATAGCCCTATCAAGTGAGGAAGGAGGATATTATGGCAGATGATACTAACATCTATGACTTTGCACAAAAGTTAACAGATAAAACATTAAAAGAAAACGAAGAAAAATTCTTCAGAAAAGAAGATAACAAACAACCCAAATTTCATCACGATGAATTTGCAGAATATATTATGTCCAAGTTTCACGTCGTAAATATAAATGATCGTTTGCACATATATCACAACGGCATCTATTTAGATGATGAACGTCTAATAAAACGTGTGATGGTCACACAAATACCTAAGCTGAGACGCACACAACAATCAGAAGTATTAGAGTATTTGCGTACAATGGCGCCCGAAAAAGAAGAAGAAACACCATATCTAATACCACTGAAAAACGGTGTGTATGACATTAAACAACAGACATTACTACCTCATTCACCGGAATTAATATTCACAGCACAATTCAACGTAAATTATGATAAGGATGCGAAATCAGACATAGTCACTGAAACACTTTTTACCATCGCAAATGAAGATACAGAAGTTGTTGAAATGTTTACGCAAATCTTTGGCTACTTATTATTCAAACAAAACTTCATTGGCAAATCATTCTTATTCGTTGGTAGTGGAGGCAACGGCAAGTCATTGCTACTAAGAATGATGCAAGCATTAGTTGGCAACGAGAACACATCCAGTGTGTCATTACAGGCATTGACAGAACAATTTAACGTATCATCCTTACACCATAAATTATTAAATGCAGGGGATGATATTCCACTTAAAAGTGTTGATGATGCTTCAAATTTCAAGAAGTTATCAACAGGAGAGCCAGTGTTAGCTGCATACAAAGGGCAAGATGTTTTTGCATTTAGTAACTATGCCAAACTTGTATTCAGTGCAAACGGCATTCCACGTTGGTATGAGAACAGTAACGGTGTATTCGATAGGTTAATCATCGTACCATTCAATGCACGGATTCGTGGCACAGAGAAAGAGGACCCGCATCTTCCGGAGAAGGTAACAACAGAAGAAGCCAAGTCTTATTTATTTAACGTAGCATTGCAAGGATTACAAAAAGTATTGAAAAGCAATGGAATATTTTTACCCACTGTTGTTCAAGATGAAATGGACGAATTCAGAAAAAGTAACGATCCATTAGCTGCATTCTTAGAGAACTACGATGTAGACGGTAAAAGAATATCTGATGCTTACGAAGAATATAGAGAGTGGGCAAATTTCGAAGGCTATAGAAAACCACTCATTAGAAAAGAGTTCAGGAAACATATTCTTGAAAAAGAATATGTAGATAGAAAAATGAGATTAGAGACACATCCCAATCCACAATGGTGTTTCGTTCATAAAGATAGAGTTGTAGAAGAATAACTGTTCCAGTTTTGTTCCATTAATTTTTAAGTTTTGGAACAGAAAAACATTGTCATAGCAAGCTTAGTTCCAATTGTTCCAATTGTTCCACTTTTTTAAAGTCTATAGAAAAATAAATATATATATATAGACAATTAGATTAAACATTATATGACTGAGGAGTTGAAAATATTGGAACTTTTGGAACAGTAAGCTGTATGTGTTGGGAGAGTAAGGACTAAGGTGTTCCAAAACTTTTAAAAAAAGTAATATTTTTGGAACAGTAACTGGAACAAGAACGATGGTGAGAAATTATCGAAAATGAAATTAACTATGACATCCAAGCTAAAGATGCTGGATTAATTATAGGTATACCGAATGAAATATACTTCATGGCAATCAGTAAGACATCGACAGTATATGTTGAATGGATAGAAACAAGATGGATGGCATGGAGAGAAACGTACATTTTAAATAGTAGTAAACGTAGAAGTTATAAACGTATAGCACATGGGGAGTTTGAAGAAGTTATTCAAAGAGTCAAAGGTTACCTGGAATTTATTCGGAATAATCAGAAATAGAAGGTGATACCAATGAATGAAGAAACAGCGACTATTCGCTACAAAGTATATGTTGAGAAGAAAGTGTATGTTAATCACGACGACGACGATAATACTGCTGCTGATAAGATACACGATCAGATGTGGACATTAAAAGAAGATTACATGGACGCAAAACCATTAGAGTTTGACGACATAAAAATTATAGATAGGGGTTATTGAGATGAGATTAAAACGTG
>DVIO01000157.1 GCA_018711205.1 Candidatus Avamphibacillus intestinigallinarum
CATAGTATTGCCACAAACTCAAAATTTTATAAAGCGAATGATTACAAGGGGAGAGTTTACTTTATCATGCACGGGATAAAAGTAACGCCGAAGGAGCAAGCATATAGCGAATCTCTCAGGCAAAGAAGACTCTTGTGGGACGCAACTCTGGAGAGCGTTTACTTGTATGTAAACCACCCAAGAAGCAAGTGACGGTCTTGATGATTGTTACGCAACTTTCTGGTTGATGGACAGAAATTTCCTGTGGTACAGTGAAAATTTCTATTTTTTTGCTTTTTAAAATTCGTAAAGGAGTGGATTGGAAAATGAGTGAACTTAAAAGAACTCCGTTGTACCCTGAATATGAAGCATTGGGTGCAAAGACAGTAGACTTTGGTGGCTGGGATATGCCCGTACAATTTGCTGGGATTAAACAAGAACATGAAGCTACTAGAACTAAAGCCGGATTATTTGATGTTTCTCATATGGGAGAAATTTCAGTTAAAGGTCCTAAGGCTGAAGAATATCTTCAAAAAGTTACAACAAACGACGTATCTAAGCTTACTGCAAATCGTGCACATTATACGTTTAGCTGCTATGAAAACGGTGGCGTTGTAGACGATTTCTTGATTTATAAAATAGCTGATGATGATTTCTTGCTAGTTGTAAATGCTGGAAATACAGATAAAGACTATGAATGGTTTGTTAAAAACAATGATTATAAAGCTGATGAAGTAGAAATCAAAAACGTTTCGGCTGAATATGTACAAGTTGCAATTCAAGGTCCGAAAGCTGAAGAGATTCTACAAAAAATTACCGAAACTGATCTTAGTGAAATTAAATTCTTCCGTTTTGAAACAGACGTTAAATTTGATTCAGTAAAAGATGGCGGCCTTGTTTCACGTACTGGTTATACTGGTGAAGACGGTTTTGAAATTTACATTAATAAAGACAGTGGTCGTGACATTTGGAATAAAATCATTGAAGTTGGTAAACCAGAAGGACTTGAACCAGTTGGTTTAGGAGCTCGAGACACATTACGTTTTGAAGCTGGATTACCACTATATGGTCAAGAGCTTACTCAAGATATCACACCAATTGAAGCTGGACTTAAATTCGCAGTTAAAGTACAAAAAGACAGTGATTTTATCGGTAAAAGTGTTATCGCAGAGCAGGTTGAAAATGGCGCACCACGTAAAATTGTTGGAATTGAAATGATTGATAAAGGTATTCCGAGAACAGGTTATGAAGTATTCATTGGTGATGAAAAAGTCGGTGAAGTTACTTCAGGTACAAAATCTCCTACTCTTGATAAAAACATTGGTAACATCATTATTGATGCAGACCATGCTAAAGTAGGAACTGAGGTAGAAATTCAAGTACGTAAACGTAAATTAAAAGCGGTTATTGCTGAAACACCATTTTATAAGCGATAGAAATAGGGGGTCATATAAATGGATTATCGTTACTTACCAATGACTGAATCTGATAAAAAAGAAATGTTAGATACAGTCGGTGTCAAGTCAACTGAAGAACTTTTTGCAGATATTCCAGAAGAAGTTCGTTTTAAAGGTGAATTAAATCTAAAAAAACCAACAAGTGAATACGAACTAAAAAATGAACTTGTGGCAATGTCTCAAAAGAACAATAATATTATTGACAACACATCATTCTTAGGTGCTGGAGTATACGATCACTTCTTACCATCAGTTGTCGACCATGTTATTTCAAGATCAGAATTCTTTACAGCATATACACCATACCAACCAGAGATTTCTCAAGGTGAGCTACAAGCAATCTTTGAATTCCAAACAATGATTTGTGAGCTAACTGGTATGCCAGTTGCAAACTCATCAATGTATGACGGTGGTACTGCATTAGCTGAGGCTGTAAACTTAAGCTCTGCACATACGCGCAGACAAAAAATTGTTGTTTCAAAAACAGTTCACCCTGAATCAAGAGCTGTTATCCATTCATATGGAACTGGTTTAGGTCTAGAAGTTGTAGAGATCGACCAAAAAGATGGTTATACAGATCTTGAAGCTTTAGAAAAAGAAGTAGATGAAAATACAGCAAGTGTTGTTGTACAATACCCGAACTTCTTTGGACAAATTGAACCAATGGATAAAATAGAAGAAATTACGAAGTCACAAAAGAAAACAATGTTACTTGTTTCAAGTAACCCACTTGCACTTGGGTACTTAACACCTCCTAGTGAATTTGGAGCTGACATTGTAGTAGGGGACACTCAAGTATTTGGTATCCCAGCACAATTCGGTGGACCACATTGTGGATATTTTGCAACGACTACTAAGTTAATGCGTAAAGTACCTGGTCGTCTAGTTGGTGAAACAGTAGACGAAGACGGTGTACGTGGTTACGTACTAACATTACAAGCTCGAGAGCAACATATTCGTCGAGATAAAGCAACTTCAAATATTTGTTCAAACCAAGCGCTTAATGCACTTGCAAGTTCTGTTGCAATGAGTTCTTTAGGTAAAAACGGTGTAATTGAAATGTCGAAATTAAACATGCAAAAAGCACGTTACGCTAGAAAACAATTTGCAGAGGCAAATATTCCAGTTGCATTTGAAGGTTCGATTTTCAATGAATTTGTAGTTAAGCTTTCAGCTCCTGTTTCTGAAGTGAATCATAAATTAATTGAAAAAGGTATTGTTGGCGGATTTGACTTAGGATTCTATTATCCAGAATTAGAAAATCATATGTTAGTCGCCGTTACTGAAATTCGTACAAAAGAACAGATTGATACTTTTGTAAAAGAATTGGGGGATATCAATGGCTAATCAAGAATTTCCACTAATATTCGAACGCAGTAAAGAAGGTAGAACGAGCTTTAATTTACCTGCACTTGACGTTCCTGAAATAGACTTAAACCAAGAATTAGGAGATACGTTCGTTCGTAAAACTCCTGCAGAATTACCACAAGTTAGTGAATTAGAAGTAATGCGCCATTATACTGGTTTATCAAACCGTAACTATGGTGTTGATTCAGGCTTTTATCCATTAGGATCTTGTACAATGAAATATAACCCTAAAATTAACGAGGACGTTGCTCGTTTGGAAGGTTTTTCACATGTTCATCCATACCAAGAACCTGAACAAGTTCAAGGTGCAATGGAAATGCTTTATGATTTACAATCTTCATTACGTGAAATCACTGGTATGTATGATGTAACATTGCAATCTGCTGCAGGTGCTCAAGGTGAGTGGACTGCATTGCTTATGATTCGTGCATTCCATTTAGCGAATGGTGATACACAACGTAATAAAGTTATTGTGCCAGATTCTGCACATGGTACGAACCCAGCTTCTGCATCACTTGCGGGCTTTGACGTAGTTAGTCTTAAAACAAACGAAAACGGTTTAGTAGACGTTGAAGACTTGAAGAAAGTTGTTGGCGATGACACTGCTGTATTGATGTTAACGAATCCAAACACTTTAGGTCTATTTGAAAAAGACATTAAAGAAATTGCGTCAATTGTGCATGGTGCTGGTGGTAAATTATACTATGATGGTGCAAACCTAAACGCTATCATGGGTTATGCTCGTCCAGGAGACATGGGCTTCGATGCTGTTCACTTGAACTTGCATAAAACATTTACAGGACCACATGGTGGTGGTGGCCCAGGTTCAGGACCAGTTGGGGTTACAGAAGAATTAGCTCCATTCCTACCAAAACCTGTACTTGTACAAAAAGAAGATAAATATGAATTTGATTATAATCGTCCACAATCAATTGGTCGTATTAAGCCTTACTTCGGTAACTTTGGTATTAATTTACGTGCATACACGTATATCCGTACAATGGGACCTGAGGGACTTAAGAAAGTTAGTGAGTTTGCGGTACTTAATGCAAACTACATGCAGGAAAGACTTAAAGAACATTATGTTCTACCATACGATCAACATTGTAAACACGAGTTTGTATTGTCAGGAAAAACACAGAAAAAACTTGGTGTGCGTACAATGGACATTGCCAAACGTCTGTTAGACTTTGGTTTCCATCCACCAACCGTTTATTTCCCGCTTAACGTTGAAGAAGCGATGATGATCGAGCCAACTGAAACTGAATCTAAAGAAACTTTAGATGAATTCATTGACACGATGATTGCAATTGCAAAAGAAGCGGAAGACAATCCGGAAATTGTACAAGAAGCTCCACATAATACAGTTCTTAAACGTATGGACGAAACAACTGCAGCTCGAAAACCAGTACTTCGTTATCAAAAAGAACAATAAACTAAAAATGCCCCATTTAATCCATTGATTAAACGGGGCATTTTCTAAATATTATTTTGTTTTAATTTTACCATTCCACTTTTTAAATCCACCTTTTAATTGATATAGATGATGATAGCCTTTTTTATGCAACAGTTCTGCGGCACGATTTGATCTTGTGCTACCTTGACAATATAAATAAACTTCTTTATCAGGGCGAATTTCGACTAATCTTTGCTTCATTTGAGTAACCGGAATATTACGGGCACCTAAAATGTGACCATTTTCAAATTCTTGGGGTTCACGTACATCAATTAATTGTGCTTTTCGGTATCCTTTTTTAAATTCATCTTCCGTTAAAATATGAATATACTTTCTTTGTTTTATTGTACGATAAATCGTGTAAATTATAAGAAGCGCCAAAACAATTAATAAAAATTTCATATGTATCCTCCGTCTTATTTGTTAATTCTATTTCTATTATAATGTTAGTTACGCTTTTTTTCAAAAAGAACTTCTTATGATTGTATGTCTTTCGTTCATATTGTTAAGGAAGTCAACATTATTGCATGTATATTTATAAAACATAAAATTTTGTAATGTATGAAAGATGTGAATATAGTTATTGCTTGAAACGAAAGTCATAATAGGTTAGTATCAATGTTGAAACAATGTTGTAATGGATAAAACTATTTTCGCGAAAAGAGGAGATTGTATGCCAACACCTAGTATGGAAGATTATATTGAACAAATTTATAATTTGATACAAACAAAAGGGTATTCACGGGTTGCTGATTTAGCAGAAGCGTTAAATGTACACCCATCGTCTGTAACGAAAATGGTACAAAAATTAGATAAAGATGATTATTTAGATTACGAAAAATATCGTGGATTTATTCTGACCGAAAAAGGAAATAAAATTGGTGAAAAATTAGTCTTTCGTCATGACTTATTGGAACAATTTTTAGAAGTGATCGGTGTTGATGAAGATAAGATATATGATGATGTGGAAGGTATTGAACATCATTTAAGTTGGAATTCAATCGATCGCATCGTTGAACTTGTGCAGTATTTTAAAGAAGATGAAAGCCGAATTGAAGATTTAAAAAAAGTTCAATCTAAAAGTCGAATTGAAAAATAAAAAGTGGTTCTAAATGAGACGCTGTTATTCTATTTATAAGAGAGTATCACTTATAAATGGAGGAAGCTTATGAATATTAATTGTGTATTTTCTGGTGGTGGCGTTAAAGGTTTTGCGTTTATCGGAGCAATCGAGGCTCTTGAAGAGCGTAATTTTGTCATCAAAAAGTCGGTAGGTACCTCAGCTGGTGCTATCGTAGCAGGTTTGATTGCAGCAGGGTATACCTCACAAGAGATAAAAAGTATCCTAAACGAACTTGTATTAACAGATTTATTAGATCAGCCATGGTTATCTCAGCGATTCCCCTTATTAAAGAGTATTTATTTGTATAAGAAAATGGGGATTTATAAAGGAGATGTCTTAGAAGCTTGGTTGGAAAAAGAACTCGCTACAAAAGGAATTCATACGTTTAAAGATCTAGCCCCAGAATCCTTAAAGATCGTCACAGCAGATATTAGTTTAGGACGATTAGTCGTCATACCTGATGACTTATATCGACTTTATCAAATAGACCCTCATGACTTTTCAGTCGCTAAATCTCTCCGAATGAGTGCAAGTTATCCATATTTCTTTATGCCAGCTAGAATAGAATCATTTTATAATGGTGGAAGTTTAATGCTTGATGGAGGTATATTAAGCAATTTTCCATATTGGATTTTAGGCGAAGAACAACATAAGTTAAAACGCCCAACACTTGGTATTACACTAAATCAAGAAAGTAACAAAATAGCTGTACCGATTAAAAATGGGTGGGAAATGCTTCAAAGATTAATTAAAACAATGAAGGAAGCACATGATACAAGATATGTTTCCTTACTTGAGGAAAACAATATCCTATACATACCTATAGAAAATATAGAAGCGACAGATTTGCATATTGGTGAAGAAGCAAAACAGTCGCTTTTTATGTTGGGGAAAAAGCATACGTTAGATTTTTTGAAGAATTGGCCTAATTAAAGGGCAATCTTACTTTTACAAGAGTGGACTTAATTCGTCGCTCTTTTTTTCTTATCTGTTTTATTTCCTTCAATAACGCGTAAGTGGTTGATTTTTCTTCTTTGAGATTTCCTCTTTAAAGGAACGGTTTTAGCTTGCTTTTTGTTAGCAGATTTAACAGCTTTGTTGGGTTTTGGTTGTTGATATTTTTGTTTAGATTGTTTAACAGCAGCTTTATACTTTTTCATTTCATCAGAATTTGAAATTGAACCTCTATTTCTGAAGAACATTAGATAGGCAACAGCAAAAATTAGCGCAGCAAATCCGACAATTCCTAAAATAGTTATGAGAAATCCTTTAGGATCGGTTAATAAGCGATAGCCAACTCCGAGAAGAGCAAGACCAACAATAATAAACAGGAATATTGGGAATTTATTTCGGCTCATGGGATCTCCTCCTTCCAATACAGGTTGAATTAGCAGTCATATATTCATATACCACCAATCAGGACTTTTATATCCTAATTTTTTAAATTTTGTAAACGAATTATTAAACCGTCCCCGAATTTTACCATTCGCCAGCTTTATAGAGATGTGTAACGGTTTATAAATCTACTTAAAGAATAACCAAAGAGAACTCATTTTATACCACTTTGGATGAAATGATGAAAATTTAGCTGATTTTATTTAGTTCACTTATACAGAAACCTTGAATGGATATACTACATGACTAATGAAGAAATTTATAAAATATCAAGGCGGTGTTCGTTATGGAACAAAATCAGAATGAGGTTCTTAAAAGATCATTACTTACTGGGTGGTTAGGTGGACTATTTTGGGCTTTAATCGCAATGATTATGAGCTATCTGAATTTTATTGAATTACATCCGAGACATTTATTTTTACGCCCTTATCTTAATATACATCGTTGGACGGATTCATGGCAAGGAGATCTACTGGTCGTAGGCATGTTAAGTGTTGTATCTATCTTTATTGCAGTCATATATTATTTTATATTTAAAAGTATCAGATCTAGTTGGGTGGGCTTTGCCTACGGTGTCATGCTTTGGTTATTACTCATGTTTGTTTATATTCCAATGATTACTTCTTTACCTCATTTCGGAGACCTTCATAAAGAAACGTATATTGGAACGTTTTGTCTATTTATACTATATGGGTTATTCATTGGTTTCTCAATTTCTTATGATTATGAGGATACCATTCTTAAAAATAATCCAAAACATTTTAAGTGAAGAATTATCGTTATCCAAATGTTTCATGTTATGTTAAACTAAAGTACGTAAGAGTTCTTGTGAAGGGCTGACGAAGTGTATGGAGAAGATTTTATTATTAAATGGACCCAACATTAACATGTTAGGTAAACGTGAAAAAGAAGTATATGGAAGCTTTACGTTAGAAGATGTGGAACAAGACATGAATCAACTATTTAGTCAACATGACATTGAATTGATATCTTACCAGTCAAATCATGAAGGTGATTTAGTTGATCATATTCAATCTGCTGATGGAGTATATGCAGGTGTTATTTTTAATCCTGCTGCATATACGCATACAAGTATTGCATTACATGATGCGATTAAATCAATCCAGACTCCTGTGATTGAAGTACATATTTCAAATGTTCATCAGCGTGAAGCATTTCGCCATGTATCGATGACCGCACCAGCTTGTAGTGGTCAAATTGTTGGATTTGGAATGCAGGGATATCGTTTGGCAGCATATGCATTACTTGAAAATCTTAATCGTTTTAACTAAAGAAAGGACGTTTTGGTATGACAAAATTATCTCAACTTGAAAAACAACTCCAAGCGGACAATTTAGATTGTTTATTAATTACGAGCGAAGTCAATCGTCGTTATGTTAGTGGATTTACGGGGACAGCAGGAATGGTACTCGTCGGAGAACATATTAAAAAATTTATTACCGATTTTCGCTATATGGATCAGGCGAGAGAACAAGTTAAAGATTTTGATGTCGTTGAACATAAAAAGTCCATTTTAGCAACAATCCAAGAGGAATTGGCTGCCGCTGGTGTGAAGCGACTTGGGTTTGAAAAACAACACGTCACATATGCACAATATGAACAATTGCAAAAAGAATTACATGTTGAACTGATTCCAGTAGATGGATTAATTGAACAACTTAGATTAACTAAAACAGATGCGGAATTACAAATTATGAAAAAAGCGGCTGAAATTGCGGATGAAGCTTATAAACATATTCAAGCCTTTATTAAACCGGGTGTTAAAGAAATCGATGTTTCAAATGAACTTGAGTTCTTTATGAGAAAACTGGGTGCAACCTCATCGAGCTTCGATATTATTGTCGCTTCTGGTGTACGTTCAAGTCTTCCACATGGTGTTGCTTCACAAAAAGAAATTCAGTCAGGAGAACTTGTCACACTTGATTATGGTGCTATATATAACGGCTATTGTTCAGATATTACAAGAACTGTAGCAGTTGGGGACATATCTTCAGAATTAAAAACAATATATGATACAGTATTAGAAGCGCAATTAAAAGGTGTTGCAGGTGTGAAAGCAGGGATTACTGGAAAAGAGGCAGATGCTCTAACACGTGATCATATTACGGAAAAAGGATATGGGAAATATTTTGGACATTCAACAGGTCATGGACTAGGTATGGATGTTCATGAAAATCCATCCTTATCACCACGTTCGGAAACGATTTTGAAACCGAATATGGTCGTTACAGTAGAACCAGGTATTTATATTCCAAACTTTGGTGGTTGCCGAATTGAAGACGATCTTATCGTCACTGAGCATGGCAATGAACGTTTAACACATGCAACGAAAGAATTAATTTATTTATAATAGGATGCATCAAATTTATTTTAAGTCATAATGACGTATTGGGGGAATAGAAGATGATTTCAGTAAATGAGTTTAAAACAGGTTTAACGATTGAGCTTGATCATAGCGTCTGGCAAGTTGTTGAGTTCCAGCATGTAAAACCAGGAAAAGGTGCCGCATTTGTACGTTCGAAATTACGTAACTTGAAAAATGGGAATATCCAAGAAAAGACTTTTCGTGCTGGAGAAAAAGTAGAGAAAGCACATGTTGAACATAAAAAGATGCAGTATTTATATGCGAGTGGTAATGCACATGCTTTCATGGATACGGAAACATTTGAACAACTTGAGCTGGATTCTAGTCAAATTGAATATGAACTTAAATTCTTGAAAGAGAATATGGAAGTATCGATTATCGAATATAATGGTGAAATTTTAGGAATTGATTTACCAAAAACAGTCGATTTAGAAGTGACAGAAACTGAACCAGGTATTAAAGGTGATACAGCTAGTGGTGGTTCAAAACCTGCAACAATGGAAACAGGCTTAGTTGTACAGGTTCCTTTCTTTGTAAATAAAGGTGATTTACTAACGATTAATACAGATGATGGGAAATATTCATCACGTGCATAATAGTATTGATGAAAGACTCTATGCGTTTGAGCATAGGGTCTTTTTTGATGCGTTTATATAGAATTCATAATTCAACGACTTGAGCATATGATGATTGTAAGAATCTATAAAGAGAGGCAAAAAAGATGGAAGAAATATTGCAATTGTTTCCAAAGCGAGAAAAAGAACTCATTCGAAATGCTATCGCTTCAAGATGGCATGTTCTCCAAGAGATTCGCATACGAATGAATCAACCGATTGAATTAAATTTCGATTGGGGATATGAAGAAATTGCAGCTGTACGCCCGAATCAATATTGTTGTCACTATATTGTTGAACAGTTAAGCGAACATTCGTTATACCGGTTGGAAAAAGAATTGAAGAAAGGGTATATTACGATGCCCTCGGGTCATCGAGTAGGTTTGGCTGGAAGTGTTACAACTCATAATGGCGCTGTGCATATTATTCAGCATATTGGCTTCTTAAATATACGAATCGCAAAAGATAAACACGGGGTTGCCGATTGTATTATGCCCCATCTATATGATGCTAATTTACAACATACATTACTTGTCGGTCCGCCTCAAAGTGGAAAAACTACCATGTTAAGAGATATCGTTCGTCATGTCGGCTCAGAGAATAGATATGGACCTGCTAAAAAAATTGGTGTGATTGATGAACGATCAGAAATTGCAGCCTCCATTCATGGACAACCTCAACATGTATTAGGTAAAAGAACAGATGTAATGGATGCTTGTCCAAAGATTGAAGGTATGATGATGATGATTCGCTCGATGTCACCAGATGTATTAGTAGTAGATGAGATTGGTGATGAAAGAGATGTACAAGCTATTATTGAAGCAATGCACGCCGGCATTATTATGATTTGTACAGCCCATGCTAAAAACTTAGAAGAATTAAAAGAAAGAACTGGTTTTAAAAAAATATTTGATATGA
>DVIO01000158.1 GCA_018711205.1 Candidatus Avamphibacillus intestinigallinarum
GGAAGGTTAAATCATAGTCATCGACGAATGTTTCAACGGTTTTTTGGCTGTTTTCCTGTTGTGTTAAGTTCACGGAGAAAATGGTCACTTTATGATTTTTATAAAACCGTTCCATATCTGGCATTTCAGCCTTACACGGCGGACACCAAGTTGCCCAAAAATTAATCATGACCGGTTCACCGCGAAAATCTGATAGTTTCCGCTTCTCCCCTTCCAACGTTTCTAACTCAAAGTTAGGAGCCAAATCACCATAACCGAGTCCCGTTTTCGGTGCGGGTTCTTTATCTTTTTCTTGATCCTGTCGACCATTTGATTTTGCTGGCAATGAATCTGTTTTTTCATTTTGATTTTTCTTAGCTAATGATTCCACTGCTTCATCTGTGTCATCATCCTGCTTAATGACAAAATCGTATACCGTCCACGTCAGCATGCCGATTAGGACAATTGTGAATACCCATTTTTTCACAAATGGTCTCCTCCTTTATGAGGCTTCTATGAATATGAAACATATAGATGCTTAGCCTCTAGCCTCTTCTTTTAGGGTTGGCTTATTCAATTCACGTTGCCTAGCAACCATAAATAAGCCTGCTGAAATAACGAGCCAAACAGCCCAGAACCAAATATCTGTGTAAAAGTGAAATAACGTCGCTTCATAAAATAAACCATAGATGATATTCCCTACACTACAAACGGCTATTAAACTACTGGCAATCATGAGTTTCTCGGCTCTTTGATTCAGAAATACGAGCGAAGCCACGAGCAAACCATATAAAAAGACGAGCCAAATATAACCGGTTTGTTCTTCTGCTATATAATAAATAAATTCATAAACAAATTGTGCCGTAAACAAAATGTATAACCCAGCATACAAATCGTTGAGATTCCCTTTATCTTTCCACAGCTTCATTAAAATAATATATCCCAAGAGTAACGCAATCGCAATATAAAAGACCCATCGATCAGCCGGGTAGACAACGACGGATAATGGATGTGAAAACAAGAGTCCGTATTGTTTAACACCTTTTCCAATCCATAGGCTGATTATAAACACAACGAGTAACGTTGTGATCCAATCTAAATGTTGTTTTCTTTCCTTTTTTTCTAACGGGCTAAATATATAATAAACCACCACACCTACTATGAATGAAACGAGCAATAGTAGTAAGGATGTTCGAATGACCATTGGTCCAAGAACCCATGCGGAAGGCATCCAATACCCCCTATATTTTTATATTTATCAGTTAATACCATATTAGCAAATTTCATAAAAAATGCGAATCATTCTTAATCAATAGAACGATTCGCATTTCATTTAAACCATTAAATGGTTGAGGTTTGCACTGCCTCATATAAATTCGCACCAATTTCTGATTCTAAAGCATTGATATGAGCAGCTTCTCTATTTCCTTTTCCTAAATTCAACTCATAGATGGCTTCCACATTTTTTGAAATCGGGCCAATATGATCCTTAATAAACTGTTTAAATGTCTCTTTATCATGCAACTCCTGTTGTCTTAATCGCTGGAAGATCTCTTCAATTGGCGCAAAGACCTTACCTGTTGAACCAATGGCGTCAATCGAATTAAAATGACTTGGTAAGATGATTTTTGCTTCATTTAAATTTTTCAACTTACGGAATATCGAGTCATATAATTCTCCGGCCAACACGTCAAGGTCTTCCTTCTCAGTTACGTCATATTCTGGATAGGGTACTGAATTCAAGTATAAGCTATCACCCGTTAATACGTAACGACCATCTACAATAATCGATGTACTTCCTTTTGTATGACCAGGTGTGAAGAACGGCTGAATCGTAACTTTGTTATGACCTAACGAAAGATTTTGACCACCATCTAACCCATCTGCATAAAAAGAAGCATTCACGAGATCCCGTTTTGGAAAATGATATTTCGCTTCTGTTTGTTTTAATAAATCCAATGCAGCTGAGACATGATTTCCATGTAAATGTGTATCAACAATATGAGTGATATAAAGGTTATGATCTTTAATGAAACTCAAATAAAAAGCAGCATCACTTGTAGGATCAATAATCATCGCTTCACCACTTGATTCGATTAGGTAAGATAAATCGCCATTTCCTAGTCGAATAAATTGGTATAAACGTCCTCCAGAGCTTAAATCTCCAATTTTGACTGGCTCTATATGCTTATGCCATTTGTTCATTCCACCAACTAAATGAGACACTTTTGTATAACCGGTTCTCTCAAGTACTTTTGCCAGTTCCAATGATGCTTGTCCATCTGTAGAAACAATGAGGAAGGGTTGGTCCTTAGCAATGGCATCTTCGAAATAATCAATTTCTTGATTGATTTGATCATACGGCAAGTGAATAACTTGAATGCCTTTTCCTGAAATCTTTCCATTTTTCACTTCTTCTTCACTACGAATATCTAGTACAAGTGATTCTTGTTTTTTTAATATCATTTGGGCTAATTCAGTTGTGCTCAACTGTTTTACCATGATGCTTCCTCCTCTATGTTAACCACATGTAGCTTTTGATGAAAAGGTGGAATTATTCCGTTTTCCCTTTCCAATCAAGCATACCACCGTCAACATTAACGACGTCATAACCTTTATTTTCTAAAAACTCTCCGGCGCGACTCGAACGTCCACCAGAACGACAAACTAAATAATGCGTTTTGTTTTGATCGATTTCTGCTAAACGTTCAGGTAGTTCATCTAATATAATATGTTTAGCTCCAGGAATTTTACCTTCTGCTACTTCATCATCACGTCGAACGTCAATGATAGATAACTGTTCTCCTTGTTCAAATGCGTCTTGTAGTTCGTTTGTTTTAATCTCTTTCATGATCTATTCCTCCTATAATAATGATAATTGTGATGTAATATTGTATATGTGATTGTTAGCGACTCTTGACCAATAATTGAACAGCTTCTTTTATAAGTCTTTCGGAATCTTCACCGTTTTTCTGTTCGTTTCGAATACACTTTTCTAAATTATCACTAACAATTAAGGCGGCTGTTCTATCCAATGCGTTGCGTGCTGCGGACATTTGTGTGACGACTTCACGACAATCTTTTTGTTCATCCATCATTTTTAAAATGCCTCGAATTTGACCTTCTATTCGGTTTAAACGATGAATAACTTTTTTATCGTATTTCATAAGAACCACACGCCTTCCTAATTATACTTACCTCTAAACTATATACCCACAACCGTATAATGTCAAAATCCAACAATTTCATTATGGATTTCACACATTTTATGCGATACTTGCCCATACGTGTTATATATTCCAATCATAGGTTAGTTGTATGGAACGAAAGGGTGATATTGCATGCTATATTATACTGGATTGATACTCCTCGTTATTGCTGTAAGCCTTGATGGATTTGGGGTAGGCGTTTCCTATGGAATGCAAAAAATTCGCATGCCACTCCTTTCACTTGTGATCATCATGTGTTGTTCAGGTGTAATTGTCCTGATATCGATGACACTTGGTGACATCATAAGTCAATTCATCACAACTAAAATGACAGAAAGCATCGGAGCTATCATTTTAATTCTAATCGGTTGTTTTTCATTGTGGAATGTTTTAAAAACAGCTCGCACAAAAGAACAACAAAATCCTAATCCAACACATACATTACGTACTGTTTTATCGTCACCTAAATATGCAGATCTCGATCGTTCAGGTAGTATTTCAGCTAATGAGAGTTTCTTACTAGGCATTGCACTTGCAATGGATGCATTTGGTGCTGGGATTGGCGCTTCGATTATTGGATACCCTGCCATTTTAACAGCATTATTAATTGCATTTATGAGTGGAAGCTTCGTCTTTTGTGGTATGCGGCTTGGGCTTGTGTTTTCAAGACATAAACGACTACAACGTATGGGATTTCTACCGCCTGTCTTATTAATCGCACTAGGGATCTTTAATCTTTTTTAAATAAAAAAGAGTCCCCTTCAATTTAAGGACTCTTTTACTTTTATCATGCTAATATATTTAACAATACCGTAATCGAAATAAAGCTAACTAGTGTCGTTACAAGCATAGCACTCGAGACGATTTCTGGTTCCGTATCAAATTCAATGGCATACATTGCAGCAGAAGCAGCACTCGGCATAGCAGACATCACAAGAATTACCCCACCAACGATTGGATCCAGTTGTAATACCGTTATAAAACCAAACGCTAATAATGGTGAGATAAACATTCGAATCGTGACAGCTGATGTAAGTACCTGCCAATTAAATTGTAATGATTTTATATTCGCAAGCTGCATACCTAAAATAATCATCATCAATGGAATCGAGCCTTCACTTACCATTTTAATCGTACTATATACCCCTTCAGGTAGCTCAACATTCAAACCTTTACATAAAAAGGCAATAATAGCTGCCCAAGTTCCCGGCATTAGGAAGACCTTCTTGATTCCTTTCATCACACCTGTTGAACCTCTTGAAGCATAATACACGCCAAAGAAATTAATGACCAAGGATTGCATTACCATGTAAAACACAGCAAATGGCAAAGCTTCCTTACCTAAACTAAATAAAATAACCGGAATACCATAATTGCCACCATTCATAAATGCCGTCGATAAAATCGAGGCACTTTCTACTGAAGTAGACCATTTAAAAATTTTCGCCAAAATTTTACTTAATAAGATCATCATGAACAAAATGAAAAAGATTGATACAATCATGACTGTATATTGCTGATCATATTCCGCTTCATACAATGACGTGAAAAAAAGCGCTGGCATAAATATGTAAATTGATACAGCCGCAACCGATTTAATATCAACCAACCGAATACGTTGTAATAAAAAGCCAGCTGCAAAAACAGCAATGACTGGTAACATAACGCTAAAGAAAATACCCATAAAGCCATCTCCATATCCATTAAAACTAATTCTAGTTTAGCATATCTGTTCAAAGGATTTAAAAATAGACATAAAAAAAGTGCATATACTCGTAATCGAGCATATACACTCTTTATTATGCTTCTTGACCAAATGCATCGAATGTTGACGTGATGACAAAGCCAATCGCTCCAGCAAATAAGCAAGCGATCCCCCAGCCACCAAGGCCAGCACCCATCACTTCAATCTTCGTCAATGTTGCAATTAATAGACAAATAAGACCAGCTGCAAAAAATAGCGCTGCAGGTATGTAACCAGTATATGATGTTTTAGAAGTTGCTTTAATTAAAATGACACCTAAAATAATTGAAATAAGCGCAAGAATACCACCAATAAGGAATACTGTATTAATCATTTTATCACCTCGTACATTTTTATATATGTATATAGTTTACCTTTACATACAAGGAAAGTCAATTTTTCTCCGAATTTTTACAATAAGGAAAAGAGCTAGCAACCTGCCAGCTCATTTTCTTATTTAAATACACGAGTTGCTTCAACCGCTTTTTGCCAACCTGCATATAATTCATCACGTTTTTCTTCTGAGAAAGTCGGTTTGAATGTTTTTTCAATTTTCCATTGCTCAGCAATTTCTGATTTGTCCTTCCAGAAGCCAACAGCAAGTCCAGCTAGATAAGCCGCTCCAAGTGCAGTTGTTTCTTGGACAACCGGACGTTCAACGTTTGCAGATAACATGTCACTTTGGAATTGCATTAAGAAATCGTTTTTAACGGCTCCACCGTCCACACGTAATGTTTTCAAGTTCATCCCTGAGTCTTTAATCATCGCATCTAACACATCTTTTGTTTGATAGGCTAGAGACTCTAGCGTTGCTCGGACAAAATGCTCTTTTGTCGTACCACGTGTCAGACCAAATACGGCACCTCGGGCATCACTATCCCAATAAGGTGTACCTAATCCTACAAATGCTGGGACAAGATATACACCTTCTGTAGAATCTACACGATTGGCGTATTTCTCACTATGTGGTGCCGCATCAATGATTTTCAGACCATCACGTAACCACTGTAATGCTGAACCAGCGATGAAAATTGAACCTTCTAGAGCATATTCTACTTTTCCATCTACACTACAAGCCAACGTTGTTAATAAACCATGTTCTGAACGAACACCCTTTTCACCCGTATTAATCAACATGAAACAGCCTGTACCATATGTGTTTTTAGCCATACCTTCTTCAAAGCAAGCTTGACCGAAAAGTGCCGCTTGTTGGTCCCCAGCAATTCCTGCAATCGGAACCTCTTGACCTAAGAAATGATAATCAACAGTATGTCCATATATTTCTGATGATTGTTTCACTTCCGGTAGCATATTCTTTGGAACTGTTAAGATATCTAATAATTCTTGATCCCATTCTAAGTCATAAATATTAAACATAAGTGTACGTGAAGCATTGGTGTAGTCTGTTACGTGAACTTTATGTCCAGTTAATTTATACACAAGCCATGTGTCGATTGTTCCAAACATCAAATCGCCAGCATCTGCTTTTTCACGTGCCCCTTCGACATTGTCTAAAATCCATTTCACTTTCGTTCCTGAGAAATATGCATCAATGAGAAGCCCAGTTTTCTGACGGAATATATCGTGATATCCCGCATCTTCTAATTCTTTACATATATCATCTGTTTGACGCGATTGCCAAACAATTGCATGATAGATTGGTTTTCCAGTATGTCTATCCCAAATAACCGTTGTTTCACGCTGATTGGTAATACCAATACTTGCTACTTGGCTTGCTTCAACATCTGCTTTTCTGAATACTTCAGATATACAAGACAATGTAGCTGTCCAAATTTCATCTGCGTCATGTTCAACCCAACCTGGGTGCGGGAAAAATTGCTCAAATTCACGTTGCGCTACTTCAACAATTTCACCTTCATGATTAAACAAAATAGCCCGTGAAGATGTCGTTCCTTGGTCCAATGCCATAATATACTGTTCTGCCAACTTGTTCCCCTCCCGAAAGTTATCGTTTGTTGCTCTAGATGTTTACGCTTCTTTTTCTTTAGAAAGAACTGAACTCACTGCAGCAATTGCAAAGATCGCAATAATGACAGAGAAAATCCAGAATAATGTTTCATATTTACCTTCAAAAATTGCTGTATAGAATGATGCACCATAAATCCCACCGATTAGAGGTCCAATAACTGGAATCATTGAGTAACCCCAATCAGAGTCACCTTTTCCTGGAATCGGTAAAATCGCATGTGCAATACGCGGTGCCAAGTCACGAGCTGGGTTAATCGAGAACCCTGTTGTACTCCCGATTGTCATACCGATTGTAAATAGTAATAAACCAATAATGAGTGGATTCCATCCATCTTGGAATTGATGTGCACCAACGAATAAAATCCCAAGTACTAATACGAATGTACCAAAGATCTCACTTACGATGTTTGCAAGTGGACTACGAATTGCAGGACCAGTTGTAAATACGCCTAGTTTAGCAGCTTTGTCTTCTGTTGGACGCCAGTGTGGTAAGTATTGTAAGTACACGAGGATAGCACCAATAAATGCCCCGATGAATTGCGCTACAATATACAGACCAACTTTACTCCATGAGAATGTACCAATTGCTGCAAATGCAAGTGTTACCGCAGGGTTTAAGTGTGCGCCTGAGAATTCACCTACTGCATAAATTGCCATTGTTAGGGCTAGACCCCAACCAAATGCAACAAGTAACCAGCTACCGCCAACTGCTTCTGTTTTAGTGTTTTTCAAAGAAACTGCTGCAACGACACTATCCCCTAAATAGATTAGAATCATCGTACCAATAAGTTCCGCCATAAATTCTGACATGGCCAGTCATCTCCTTTTGTTCTTTTCTTGATGTAAAGTGAACGATCAAATAGCGAGCATATAAATTATAAAGGCGATCGTCAGCTAACTAAATTGAACATTAAAAAAGGATCAATGGTCTAGTTGACAGTTATATTGCTATTGAACGTTAGACAAACTGATCCCGCATCTTGAAACATTCACTTTAATCAAAATATAATCCAAAATACGATTGCTGTCAAAAAGAAAATACTTCTTTTGACAAAAATTCCTGACATTTAAAGTTCTTTACTCAATCTTTTCTTAACGATTATATTGCCCGCTTTTAAATGTTTTATGAATGTATAGTTGGATTTTTAAGATATAAAAGGACGAGAATTTATAGAGTATTTACTGGTGACTTATTGTGCTTGATACCCTTTTTCACCAAAAAGTATACACAACTAAAAAAAGTTTCTGTTTTTTAATCAAAACAGAAACTTTTACATCCTATTAGCAATATTGTTCATAAGCCGATTGTAAATTACGGACGATATCATCCACTTCTGAATCCTCAATTTCCTCACGACTTACAAAGTGTAATAATTCTCCACCTTTCATAATCGCAATAGATGGTGAAGATGGTGCTGTTGTCGGGAAGTAACTGCGTAGCTCCATTGTAGCCTCACGGTCTTGCCCTGCAAATACAGTTACTAAGTGTTCAGGACGTTTTTCTGTATCGACAGATTGAATTGCACCAGGACGTGCGTATCCCGCTGCACAACCACAAACAGAGTTAATGACGACTAATGTTGTTCCAGTATTCTCAGCAAAAAACTCACTCACAGCCTCTGCTGTCGTCAATTCTGTGAAATTTGCATTCGTTAATTCATCACGCATCGGTTGCGCAACTTCTCTCATATATTCTAGAAACGGATTGCTCATCGTATATCCTCCTTCGACTTTTTCATAGTCTACATATAAAAGTAGCATACCTTTATTGTGATTTTATCAAACCTGAATCAAATCAGCGAATATATTGAACTCGTTTTTGTCATTTTATTTAGATTCAATTGGCCGGTCAGATACTTTCTCGATGAATTCCGTAAAATAATCCAATTGCTTCAATGTCCGTTCTCTTACATCCGTATCAAGTATCGGCTGCGCTTGTTTTAAATCAATTTCTGATTCAACTAAATAAATCCCTTTTAATGTGTGGCCTTTTAACGAAGAAATCAATGGTTTCAACGTATATTCAAGTGCTAATAGATGCGCCTTTGAACCACCTGTCATAACAGGAAGTACCGGCTTCCCTTCAAAAACATCTTGTGGCAATAAATCAATCAATGTCTTCAGCACTCCTGAGTAAGCTGATTTATAAACAGGTGAGCCAACGATGACACCATCAGCGCCTTTCACTTTTTCGGTGATTTCTTGAATGATCGGGCTATTAAAATTACAACCGATTAAGTCTTCTGCACTGACATCACTAACTGTAATAAAATGAATGCGAATATTATGTTCAATCAAAGTCCGTTCTAAATAACGTAAAATTCCATCTGTTCGTGAATTTTGAAAAGGACTTCCAGATATGATTGCTATTTCATGCATGTGTAACCCTCCCTTTTCATAAAAGATCATCTATCAATTTACTGTTTTATATTTAAAATCGACAAAAACTAAGCTGAATTCATATTTAATCCATCCAGATTAGTAGATGATGATTCAAGTTAAAATGTGCGTCCACTGGCAATATTATAAAAGATAAATTGATATAATCTATGAAGCTATAAAAATCAAATATGTGATAAATCATAAAATTTTTAGACAATTTAATCGTAACATGAAAGCATAGGTACATCAAACAAATGAGAATCTCTCTCAATCTAACTTGTAACGCTTCACTCATTTTACAAAAGAATATGGTAAGCTTAATACGTAACATTTTATAAAAGGAGATCATTATGACACATACATTCGCATTTTTTGATATTGATGGCACGATTTTACGAGACGATCAAACCTATGATACTCAAACAAAAGAAGCGATTCACACTTTACAAGAAAAAGACATACGGACATTTTTTGCAACGGGGCGACCTTTACATGAAATTCATCCATTACTTAAGGATTTCAATATGCAGGCGCATATTACGTATAACGGTGCTTATGTCGTTCATGAAGATGAAGTACTATTAAACGCAACCTTTGATGCTGATGTATTACAAACCTTCGCCGAACATAGCAAACAGTACGGTCATGAACTCGTGTATTATACGAAGGATACCAATTACTATACAAATTTAGCTTCCGAAGCATCACAAGATTTCATTCAAGCACTTGGTATGCAAAACAATCAACAACTTCCTAAAGACGCAGATACAATTTTGGAAGAAGTGCTTGGCGCGACGATTCTTGGGGCAACAGAACATATACATCATCAGTATCCAAATATGGCTAACATTCATTTTTCCCAAGTCAATATCGATGGTGCCAAACAAGCCTACGATATCTTAAGACTAAATGTGAATAAAGGGGTAGCTGTTCATATCATTCTAGATCATTTCAATGCAAATCATGAACAAGCCATTGCATTTGGAGATGGCATGAATGATAAGGAAATGTTTGAAACGGTTGGAACAAGTGTCGCAATGGGGAATTGTAAACAAGATTTATTACCTTATGCCACATTCCAAACAACTTCAGTTGATGATTTCGGTGTGGTAAATGGGTTAAAACGATTGCAGTTGATTGACTAAATAAACTACAAAAAAAGGACTAGTCCCCCGGCGGAACTAGTCTTCAAGTAGTTTGATTTTGATTAAGATTGAAACGCCTATGCGTTTTGAAAATCCATGTTATTTAACATAATGGTTATCCCATTCAATTAGTCTTCTTCAATTAATGGGTACACACCATTTTCATCATGTGTTTCACGACCTGTTAATGGTGGGTTAAATACACAAACAAGTTGCATATCTTCTGTTCCACCATGTAGGTAATGTTCATCATGCTCATCTAAAGCATACATTGTACCTGGTTCGATTTTATGGAATTTACCATCTGAAAGTGTTTCCACTTGGCCATTTCCCGCAAAGCAGTACACAGCTTCTAAATGGTTTTGATACCAAATATGCGTTTTTGTTCCCGCTTTAATAATTGTATTCGTCAATGTAAAGCCCATACCGTCTTTTCTAAAAAGGAAACGGCGACTTGCCCAATTCCCATTTTCTGCGATTGTTTCATCTTCTGTTCCGATAATATCTTCAAGTTTTCTTACTAGCATGATTTGCCTCCTAAGTTGTAAATCAAAATTTATGTATAAAGGGAGTAGAAACTCCCTTTATGAGTAGTTGAATTAAAGGTTCTTATCTTTAATCACTTGGGCAATGGATTCATCCATAATGTCGATACCCTTCTTCAGACCTTCTTTATCAATGATCAGTGGTGGTAATAATTTCGTGACTTCATCAGCTGGGCCAGATGTTTCCATCACAAGTCCGCGTTCAAAAGCAGCTGCACAAATATCAGATGCAATATCTTCGTCTATTTGCCAAGCGATACCTTTCATCATGCCACGACCACGTAGTTCACCTTTAAGCTGAGGATATTTTACGATAATATCAGCTAATTTATCACTGATATACTCCCCTTTTTCCTGAACATCATCTTGGAATTTATCATCTTTCCAATATTGTTCTAGAGCTTCTGTAGCCGTTAGGAATGCCAAGTTATTACCACGGAATGTACCGTTGTGCTCGCCTGGAGCCCAAATATCATGTTCTGGTTTAAACAATGTAATCGCTAGTGGTAAACCAAATCCACCGATTGATTTAGACATACAAACGATGTCTGGCTCAATCCCCATTGGTTCAAAGCTAAAGAACGTACCTGTACGCCCATTACCAGCTTGAACATCATCAACGATTAACATGATATCGAATTTCTTCGCGATTTTTTCGATTTTTTGAACCCACTCAAAGCTTGCAGCGTTAATGCCACCTTCACCTTGAACAGTTTCAAGAATGAAAGCTGCTGGTAAATCTAAACCACTTGATTCATCTTCAAGTAATTTTTCGATATATGCCGCTGAGTCAAAACCATCCATATAATCATCAAATGGCATCGTTGTAGCATTTGGAAGTGACGTTCCTGCACCACCACGTTTTGTTGCATTACCTGTTACAGCTAATGCACCATACGTCATACCGTGGAAACCATTCGTAAAGCTAATCACATTCTCTCTACCCGTCACTTTACGAGCAAGTTTAAGTGCTGATTCCACTGTATTTGTACCTGTTGGACCAGGGAACATAATTTTATAGTCAAGGTTACGTGGTTTTAAGATAATTTCATTAAATGCTTTTAAGAAACTTTCTCTTGTTGTCGTACCCATATCAAGACTATGAATAATACCATCTTGCTGGATATATTCGATTACTTTTTGTTGCATAATATCGTTATTATGACCATAGTTAAGCGTTCCAGCACCGCCGAAGAAGTCGATATAGTCTCTTCCTTCAACGTCTGTTAACGTATATCCTTTAGATGATTTAAATATTGTAGGGAATCCTCTACTATAACTACGTACTTCTGATTCATAATCTTCAAATACTTTCATACTTACGTCTTGTTGTAAAACTGACATTAAATAATTTCCTCCTAGTAAGGTAACTTTATTTCAAAACATTCTGATTTTATACTATTGATTAAACGGCCCAATTAAATGAGAATCCTCATCCTCATGACCAGTTTCTGGAAAATCACTAGCCTTAAAGCAATCAGAAACTTTTATATCTGTATTCAAGTCTCTTGCTAGTCCTTGGAAAAGCTTTTGTGAAGGTATATTCGATGGAGATATAGTTGCTTCAACATAATTGATCGTTTTACAAGCGTCTTGATCTAAAATATAGTGAAGCATCTTTGTAGCTAATCCTTTTCCGCGCTGGGATTCATGTACCGCAACTTGCCATACGAATAAAGTGTTCGTTTGTTTTGGATTTGTGAACCCAGATATAAAACCAACAATTTTACCATTTTGTTCTACCACTACGGATGTATCACTAAAATACTGACACCACATAAGGTATTGGTAAGATGAGTTAAGGTCTAAAACTCCAGTGGATTTTACGAGTTCCCACACTTGTGCTCCATCTTCTAATGTTGGTTTACGGAATATTCCGAGATTTTGGTCCGTCTCGGTGTTTGCTTTCATTGAATTGATGTCGATTCACCTCCACAACGTTTTTTGTAACTGTTTATAATGATAAAGTGATTTAGTTTAAAGGTCAAAACGGATAAAGCGTGATATAACGTCGTGAGATTGCTTGAATCGGACTGATGTAAGTATATTATGTGTTTCGTTTAATTTGCTCCGTTTACGACCGATATACAATGGTATGCTTCAAAAATTCGGTGAATAGTGAATTTTCAAAATTGGTTTTACCTTATTTACTGTATTTTAGGTATCTAATTTCCGAACAACTTACAATTAAATCTTTAAATTGTGATTGCTTTTATCCATTTAGGTGAATAATAGAATACATAATCAGCTTTTTTATCTCTATGTAAAAATCTCGTCCTTATTATATAGGAAGTAAATTTTATATTTGTCATAAAAATTAGCGATAACCGATTTACTTTTTAAAGGCTGTAGCATATAATTAGAATAAGTTGCACACGGCAAACTATTTAACTATAACACAATTAACATTCATGACCGCTACTATATTTAAAGGGGTGAAATTATGGAACATTCTATAGAAGTAAAAAACTTAAATATTTCATACGACGGCTTCCGCGTTCTTAAAAATATGGAATTCTCTTTTCAAGAAGGTACGCTTATTGGTGTACTCGGACCTAATGGGGCTGGGAAATCTACATTAATAAAAGCGATGCTCGGCTTAATTCATAAAGATAGTGGGACAATTAAAATTGCTGGCGAGGATGTTGATCAGGTTCGTAAAAAAATTGCTTACGTTCCACAACGTTCTCACATCGATTGGGATTTCCCAATTACTGTAAAAGACACGGTATTACTAGGGACATATCCGAAACTCGGTCTATTCAGACGTCCTAAAAAAGAAGATAAAGAACGTGCTATGGAATGTTTAGAGAAAGTCGGAATGACAGATTATGCTCATAAACAAATTGGCGAATTATCAGGCGGACAACAACAGCGTGTATTTTTAGCCCGTGCACTAGCACAAGAATCAGAATTCTTCTTCTTAGACGAACCATTTGTTGGGATTGACGTCTCCAGTGAGGAAATGATGATTCGTATTTTAAAAGATTTACGAGATGAGGGGAAAATCGTACTCATCGTGCATCACGATTTATTAAAAGTTGAAGGTTACTTTGATCACTTAATTCTATTGAATAAGGAATTGATTAAATACGGTACGGTGAAAGAAGTCTTTCAACCAAAATACATGGAAGTCGCTTATCAACGACCATTTTCTATTCCGAAAGAAACGGAGGACCAAGCATGATAGAGTTCATCAATGATTTAATGACCTATAACGTTTTACAAAAAGCATTCATTACCTCTGTTATGGTCGGCATTATTTGTGGCGTGATTGGTTGCTTCATCGTACTACGAGGCTTAGCTCTAATGGGGGATGCGATTTCTCACGCTGTACTACCTGGCGTCGCTGTTTCCTATATGCTAGGCATTAGCTATTTTTATGGTGCTGTCGTAACTGGGGTATTGACTGCCTTTGGAATCGGACTCATTCAGCAAAATAGTCGTGTAAAAAGTGATGCTTCCATCGGTATTGTGTTCTCAGCATTCTTTGCCCTTGGGATCATTTTAATTTCAAAAGCAAAAAGTGCGACTGATTTAACACAAATATTATTCGGAAACGTGTTATTCGTTCGGAATTCCGATATGTGGATTACACTCATTATTGGAACGATTATTTTGTTAACCGTCATACTATTTTATAAAGAACTACTTGTCTCAAGCTTTGATGAGACAATGGCTGCAGCATATGGACTACCAACGAGAGTGATTCATTATGTTTTAATGTTTCTCTTAACACTCGTAACGGTTGCATCTTTACAAACAGTCGGTGTCATTCTTGTTGTATCAATGCTCATTGCACCTGCTTCAGCTGCATACTTATTGACGAACCGATTACACATTATGATTGTATTATCAGCGACATTCGGAACACTCGCTTCAATCATTGGACTATACTTTAGTTTTCATTACAACTTACCATCTGGTCCTGTGATTGCACTAGCAACAACAAGTATCTTTATTATTTCATTCCTATTTTCGCCAAAACAAGGCGTCTTCATTCGCCGCATGAAAATAAGAAAACAACAAAAAGCGAATCAACTATCTTAATTCGATAAAGGAGAGGAAACATTTGTTCAAAATATTTAAATCATGTTTACTAGCAACGGCTGTCCTGTTCCTACTGGCAGCTTGTGGTAACTCAGGTGAGGATAAAGATGATGGAAAATTAAAAGTCGTAACGTCATTTACAATTATTGAAGACTTAGCAAAAGAAATTGGTGGCGATGACGTAACCGTTCATAACCTCGTCCCTACTGGAACAGACCCACACGATTACGACCCTTTACCCGAGGATACGAAAAAAGCGACTGAAGCTGACGTATTGTTTTATAATGGCTTCAATCTAGAAGGTGGTAAGGAAGGTTGGTTCTTTAAACTAGTCGATTCAGTTGGTCAAAAAGAGGACAATATCTTCAATTTAACAGACGATGTAAAACCAATGTATTTATCTGGTGAGGATGGAAAAGACGAAGAAATTAACCCACATGCCTTTATCGACCCAGGTGTCGGCATTAAAATGGCAGAAGATGTGCGTGATGCTTTCATTAAAAAAGACCCTGATCATAAAGAAGATTACGAAAAACGCGCAGATGAATACTTAGCTCAATTGAAAAAAATCGATAAAGAATATGAAGAAAAAATCAATGACATCCCGAAAAAGAATCGTACACTTGTAACGAGTGAACGTGCCTTCCAATACATGGCAGACCATTATGGATTAAAAGAAGCGTTCATTTGGGAAATTGATACCGAAGAAAATGGTTCACCAAACCAGATTAAAGATCTTGTGAATTTCTTAAAAGAACATAAAGTACCAAAATTATTCGTTGAATCTAACGTAGATACACGTCCGATGGAAACCGTATCAAGAGAAAGTGGCATTGATATTGCGAAAAAACCAATTTACTCAGATGAAATTGGCAAACCCGGTGAAGAAGTCGATACGTATATTAAATATTTAGAGTACAATATTGATTTAATCCATGATGAATTAAGCAAATAATCATCTGTATTAGAGCTATCTCCTCGTATGAGGTAGCTCTTTTTTCTACTATAAACAACACCTACCTATGTTTTTTAAAACTTTTTATATAATTTTTTCAAAGAAATTCAAATCCTTTTTATGGAAAATATGCATACGCTTTCATCATTCACACGACTTGCTTTAAGCCAGATTTTCATACACTTATT
>DVIO01000159.1 GCA_018711205.1 Candidatus Avamphibacillus intestinigallinarum
AATTGCTCTAATCCTAATCCAACACGAATTCTAGTTTCATATACATGCCATAAAATAAATAGAAATGTTATGATGCCAGTTACTCTTTGCGCGTAAAACAACCAATTCCTCACATATCCATAACGAATCGGATTATTTTTTGAACGGGTTGCAATATAAACACCTAGAACACCATGATATAAAATCGGTATGTAAATTAAGAAAATTTCTAAAAACAATAAGAATGGTAAGCTTTCAACAACTCGCACAGCCTGATTAAATTGAGCTTCTCCATAGACAGCAAAATAATTAATCATAAAATGTTGGATTAAAAAAGCTCCAATTGGGATAACACCTAGTATAGAATGTAATTTTCGATAAAAAAATTCATGTTCTTTCATATCAATTCTCCTTTTACAAAAAGGTATGATGTAGAGATGAAATATGTTCTATCTTTGTTTGATGAAGTTGTAATCTTTGTTCCCTATTCTCAGCATCCACGAAACCTATTCAGGGCAAAGAATATTCTGAACACTGTTCGTCATGTTTTGACACTTGCTAAAACTAAGATTTGAATAGATAATATAACTATTCATTCTTATGATTAGGCATTCGGCAAATCATTAAAAAATCATGATTCTAAAATAGAGTCGTTATAGAGAAAGAGAGGATGAGCCTTTTGACAGAAGATAATCAACAACCATATGCTATTGATTTATTTGATAACTTACATACGAACGGTGCGGGATACGACATTTTGCGTTATCTAGCTTTACCTGAATTATTTGGAGATGAAAGAGATACGTTACTCTATTTTACAGGTCGAAAGCTTGCACGTCATTTTGCAATGGAAACATTGAACGATTTATATGAAGCTTTTGAAAAACTAGGATGGGGCAAATTAGAAATGACAAAAGAAAAACGTAAAGAGCTTACGTTTTCCTTAATGTCAGACTCTGTTGTCCAACGACTCGAAGCACCTTTCCCGATTGAATTTCGTTTAGAATCAGGATTTATTGCTGAAGCGATTGAAATGATTTTCGATGCAGGTACAGAATGTGTTGAGGAGATCCATGAAAAAATCCGTCAAGTCGAATTTACAGTCGTTTACACTGCTTAATGTTATTCGCATATACGAAAAGGCTATTTTGTCTATACAAAATAGCCTTTTTATGTTTCTTTCGTTAAATGTGCTTTAATATTTTCCGCAATATTACGCGGAATCCCTAGTTTCGTAATATCTTCAATGGATGCTTCTTTAATCTGATTAATATTTTTAAAATGTGTAAGCAACGTTGTTCTTCTTTTTGCCCCAACACCAGGAATATGATCTAACTCAGAACGTACCATACTTTTACCACGTAATTGCCGATGGAATGATATGGCAAACCGGTGCACCTCATCTTGAATCCGCTGTACTAAGTAAAATACGTTAGACTGGCGCTTCAAAGTCACAATTTCAGGTGGCGTTCCATAAAGTAATTCACCCGTTTTATGTTTGTCATCTTTTACTAACCCAGCAAGCGGAATATCTAAACCAAGTTCATTTTCCAACACATCTAAAGCAACACTCATTTGCCCTTTCCCACCGTCAACAATGATTAAATCAGGTAATGGTCCCTGCTCTTTTAATATCCTTTTATAACGTCTACGAATAACTTCACGCATCGTATCATAATCATCTGGACCTGTAACATTTTGAATTTTATATTTACGATATTGATTTTTATCAGGTTTACCATCAATAAATGTAATCATTGCCGAGACTGGATCGGTTCCTTGAATATTTGAATTATCGAATGCTTCAATACGATGTGGCGTTTCAATATTTAAAATATCACCTAATTTTTCTACCGCTTCTATCGTTCTTTCTTCATCTCTTTCAATTAAAGAAAATTTCTCTTTTAATGCAAGCTCTGCATTTTTACTTGCCAACTCTACTAATTCTTTTTTACGCCCACGTAAAGGTGTATGCACATCTGTATCTAATAATTCCCGGAGTAATTCTACTTCTGTCCCAATGGGAACCAATATGGACTTAGGTTTTAAATGATGATGATGTAAATAAAATCTACCCATAAAGCTTAAGAAAGCTTCTTCCGGTTCATCAAAGAATGGAATAATCGATACATCACGTTCAATTAATTTACCTTGACGGATGAAAAATACTTGAACACACATCCACCCTTTGTCGACACTGTAACCAAACACATCTCGATCTACCCGATCATTTAATGTTATTTTTTGTTGCTCCATGACAATTTGAATATGTTGAATTTGATCTCTTAATTCTTTAGCCCGTTCGAAATTCAATGCTTCAGAAGCTTCCAACATTTGTGCTTGTAACGAATCCTTTATTTTCTTAAAACCACCTTGCAGAAATGAACTAATCTCTTGAACAATTTGCTGATATTCTTCTATTGATGG
Organism: Candidatus Avamphibacillus intestinigallinarum; assembly: GCA_018711205.1. GTDB lineage: Bacteria > Bacillota > Bacilli > Bacillales > Amphibacillaceae > Avamphibacillus > Avamphibacillus intestinigallinarum. The sequence goes on from DVIO01000159.1 coordinate 2,407, forward strand.
TGGATGTTCACTGCAAGCTTTACATTGATGCATATGATAGTAAAGACAATAACGTCCTGGTGGATTATTACATTTTCGTAATGGATATAATCTATCAAGTAATTTTTTTGTTTCTCTTGCAGCATTCACGTTTGGATAAGGACCAAAATATTTTCCCTTATCTTTTTTTACTTTTCTTGTAATCAACAGACGTGGATGTCGTTCATTGGTAATTTTTAAATATGGATATGATTTATCATCTTTTAAAAGCACATTATATTTCGGGTCGTATTTTTTTATTAAATTCATTTCTAAAATAAGCGCTTCCATTTCAGAAGACGTTACAATGTATTCAAAATCTGTAATCTCTTGAACAAGTCGTTGCGTCTTTTGATCGTGGGCACCTCGAAAATAAGACCGTACTCTATTTCTTAGTAATTTAGATTTACCTACGTAAATAACTGTTCCATGTCTGTCTTTCATTAAATAACAGCCTGGTTCTGTAGGTAGGATATCTAGTTTTTCCTGTATCGCTTGATTCATATGCCACCTCTTTGTCGCTTGTTTTGACGACATCATTTGACTTAAAAAGAAACCCTTGCTGCAAACGAATGGCAACAAGGGCTTCTGGGTTATTTGTAAATATCATTAAGCATGTTTGTTAATTAATTCAACAAGTGCCTCTTTTGGTTGGAATCCAACAACTTGATCCACAACTTCTCCATCTTTAAACAATAGCAATGTTGGAATACTCATCACACCATATTTACTAGCTGTTTCTTGATTATCGTCAACGTCAAGTTTAACAATTTGAACTTTATCTTCTTCTTCACTATCGATTTCCTCAAGAACTGGTGCGATCATTTTACAAGGTCCACACCATGGTGCCCAAAAATCTGCTAACACTAATCCTTTTGAAGTTTTGTCTGCAAAGTTTGCATCCGTTACGTTTTCAATTGCCATTCATAATCCTCCTTTAATGTAACTAAACATCTTACTAATTTTGAGTATACCACGCTTAGTATATACTGGCGAATAGTTTGCTTATACATAATGATTCGTAAATAGTGTCATAAATCTAATTAGCTTTTAAGATCTCGATGAACTGAGGGATCACTTCTTTTACATCCCCTACAATTCCGTAATCTGCATACTTAAAAATCATCGCTTCAGGATCTTTATTAATAGCCACAACGACGTCAGCTTCTGACATACCAGCAATATGCTGTGTTGCCCCTGAAATGCCACAAGCAATGTATAGTTTTGGTGTGACCTTTGCTCCCGTTTGTCCAATTAAAATACTGCTGTCACAGAAGCCTTCATCACTCGCGCCTCGAGCAGCGCCTACAGTACCACCAAGTAATTCTGCAAGTTCATATAATAAATGAAAATGCTCGTGTGTTTCCATCCCTCGACCACCAGCGACAATAATATCAGAACTCCGAATATCTGCCTGATTTGTAGCAAATTGTAACTGTTCAATAAGCGATTCGCGTTTTTCTTGGAGATGAATCTCAGGATATGTAATATGACCCTCACGATTTTCATCAAAAGAGGTAGGTTCGAAATTATGTGGTCGAATCGTAATGACACCCTGATCCTCTTTTAAAATTCGTTTGGCATACGCCTTTCCAGCATATACTGGAGTTGTAAATTGAATCTTTTCCCCATTTGTTATATCAACAACATCTGAGATTAACCCGACTTCACATTCATTTGCTAAAGTTGCCGCTAATCCTTGCCCAAATGACGTATGGCCGGTCACAATATATTGCACAGCATATTCGCTCATAACCTTTTGTAATGCTTGTACGTAAGCATCGATTGTTTCTCTTACAAACTCTGGGTGTTCCATTACGAGCACTTCATCACATCCAGATTTAATTAATGTTTCTGCGTATTGCTGGATATCCTTCACACCAAAGATTACACCAATAATACGGTCTGTGGGCTTCATTTTCCTTGCTACACCGATTGCCTCAAACGTTACATTTGATAATCTATTGTTTTTTAATTCAGCGATGACGAGTTGTGAAGATGTCATAAGCTCACCTCAATTTATAAAACCTTTTCTTTGTTTTTTAATATTTGTAGCAAAGTTTCAATCTGTTGAGCTTGAGTCCCTTCTAACCATTCGATATCTGATTTTTTCTCTGGAAGGATGTATTCAACGATTTTAGTTTTGCTTTGTACCGTCGTTGGGTCTATTTCCAAATCTTCTAGTGTGAAAGTATGGAAAGGTTTTTTCTTAGCTTTCATAATACCAGGTAACGTCGGAAATCTAGGTGTATGTACACTTTGTAAACAAGTCGCGATAACTGGTAAATTCACCTCGACGACTTCAACATTTCCTTCAATCGCTTTATGAATATGTACCTTTTCGTCAATCACTTCAATTTGTTTACTTGACGTTATACACGGAATTCCAAGTGTATTCGCAAGTCTTGGTCCTACTTGGCCACTTGCTTCATCAATAGATACTTGGCCACATAATATTAAATCAGCATGGTGCTTTTCAAAGAAACGACTAAAAATCATCGCTGTTGTATAGGCATCCCAATCTTCTATAGAAGCATTCATTTTAATTTCTACGGCTTCATCGGCTCCCATTGCAAGAGCTTTATATACAAAATCTCTCGTTTCGTTCCCTAATGTAACAAGCGTAATTGTTGCATTATGTTTATCCTTCAAACGTAATGCTTCTTCGATAGCATATTCATCGTATGGATTAATAACATATTGAACAGAACTAACATTTAATTCATTGTTCAATAATGTGAATGCCTCTTCACTTTCTTTGATTTCTTTTAGCAACACATAAATATTCATACACTCAAGTCCAATCCTTCAATTATCGATAATTTACTAAACCTTGTAGCAATAATTGTTTAATTTGTCCGGCTTGCTCATGTAAAGAATAGGTTTGTTCTGAGATCACCCAGCTTGTAACCGTTTGATCTAACGTACCAAATATCATGTTACGTACAACATACTTATCGATACGTTCACTTATTATCTGCTCTTCCTGTCCTTTAACTATAATAGAATCAATTAAGTTAAAATATTTTTGCAATATACGATTTAGCTTTTCTTGAATCACGTACTTCGATTGACGTAATTCTAATTGAGTCACGACTGCTAAATCAGGTTTAGATTCTAATAAACTTAAATGCAAATCAACTAAACGATATAATTGATCTAATACATTTGTTTCTTTCATAATACCTTCTTCAATACAATCAATGAAATGACCAATTTTCTCTTCAAAAACAGCGATAAGTAAGTCCTCTTTATTTTTAAAATAAAGATATATCGTGCCATCTGCAACATTAGCCATTTCAGCAATCTTGGAAACCTGTGCTCTATGATATCCATATTGTGCAAATACTGAAACAGCAGCTGACAAGATTTGTTGGTATTTACGTTTTTGTTTATTCATTTCAACGCCACAACCTATTCTTCATACCTACTTTACATTCCTGTTGAATCACCACACCAACCATACAATACCAACAATTAAAAAGACAATCGCCACGCCGATTAATATTTTTGCTAATGTTTCCAATACCATTGTATTAACCCTTTCAATTATATTTATTTAAGTTCAACTACCGTAACACCACTGTCACCTTCACCATGCTTACCAGGTCGGGCACTCTTAATATTCGGATGTGTTTTAACAAGTTCCTGTACGCCGTTACGTAAAGCACCTGTTCCTTTACCATGAATAATTGTAGCTGTTTTAAGACCGGCTAATACACAATCATCTATATATTTTTCGACACGTAATAGAGCGTCTTCATAACGTTCACCACGTAAATCTAATTCACTTGGTACATAGTCTTTTGTGCCACTCGTTCTTGTGACAGGTTTTTCAACTTCTTCTTTTTGTCGCTTAAGAAATTCCAATTCGTTTCTTTTTACTTTTACTTTCATAACACCAACTTGAACCATAAAAGTTCGATGATCAATTTTTTCAGCGATGACACCTTTTTGATGTAGTTTCAACAGCTGAACTTCATCGCCCACTTGAAGGGTTCTCGTTTCACTCGTTGTTTCTTTCGTTTGTTTTTCCTGTTTTTTAGCTAATTGTGGTTGAGCTTCCTCAAGCATTTTTTTAGCTTCAATCCATACATGCTCTTTCATACCTTCTTGCTGCATTTTTCGCATGTCTTCTACAATCATTGTCGCTTCCAGTCTAGCTTCCTCAAGCGCTTTTTCGGCCTTTTCTTCTGCTTGTTTATATAAACGCTCACGTTCATTTTCAAAGTTCTTCCATTGCTTCTGTAAATCTTTTTGCAGTTCTTCAACACTTAACAACACTTCATGTGATAATTCGTAATCTTTTTCAACTTCTTTTCTAGCTTGGTCCAATGACGCAATCATATTTTCGATGCCTTCTGACTCAATACCGATATGCGTCTTCGCTTCGTCAATAATCGTCTGACTTAGTCCAAGACGTCGAGAGATTTCAAACGCATTACTACGTCCTGGCACACCTAGAAGCAAACGATATGTTGGTTGTAAAGTTTCCACATTAAATTCGACCGAAGCATTTGTTACCTTTTCTCGATTGTATCCATACGCTTTTAGTTCTGGATAATGTGTTGTCGCAACAACACGAGTACCTTTAGCAATTACATAATCGAGTATCGACATTGCGAGCGCAGCACCTTCTTGGGGATCTGTACCCGCACCAAGTTCATCAAATAGCACAAGTGATTGCTCATCGAAATGTTCTAAAATATTGACAATATTTGTCATATGAGATGAAAATGTACTCAAATTTTGTTCAATCGATTGTTCGTCACCAATATCTGCAAACACTTCTTTAAAAACTGCTAATTCTAAACCATCTAAAGCTGGAACAAATAAACCTGATTGTGCCATCAACGTACATAAGCCAATTAGTTTTAAGGTGACGGTTTTGCCCCCTGTATTCGGACCGGTAATCACAATGGCTTGATACGCTTTTCCAAGCTCAATGTCATTCGGTACAACGTCCTCGTTCGGAATAAGAGGGTGTCTCGCTTCTTTCATGCTAATATAGCCATCCTGATTCATGGTTGGTTTTGTCGCTTGCATAGAGGCTGCTAACTTTGCCCTAGCATAAATAAAATCAATTTTCGCTAAAATGTTCACATTATGAGTTAAATACTCCGCATGATGTGCAATTTGTTCTGTCAATTCCTTCAGAATTCGTTCAATTTCTTGCTTTTCTTTGGCGACACTTTCTTGTAATTTATTATTCGCTTCAACAACTTGACGTGGTTCCATAAATAATGTTTGACCAGAAGAAGACTGATCGTGAACAATTCCTCCGACTTGAGCACGATACTCGCTTTTAACCGGTAATACGTAACGGTCATTACGAATGGTAATAATCGCGTCTGACAACATATTACTATTTGATTTTAAATAGTGATCTAATCGTTCGCGAATACGCGATTCAAATGTACGAATGGACGTCCGTATATTGCGAAGTGTTGTTGAGGCCGCATCAAGCATGTCACCGTTCTCATCAATACAAGCATAAATTTGCCTTTGTAAATCCTTAAGCGGCATGATTTCACTTGTCATATTAAAAAGCAGCTGTACATTTACGTCTTCATATAAACTCTCAAAGAACTGCTTCACCCGGCTCCCACCACGAATGGTGCTTGCAATATCTATACATTCTTGTGTAGATAACGTACTCCCAATCGTACTTCTTTTAATTTCTGTTTCAATATCAAATATACCGCCAAGGGGAATTATTTTATTTAATCGAACAACTTGCATTGCCTCGTCGGTTTCATCGAGCATATGAATGACTGTATTAAAATCAGCATGAGGTAACATCTGCTCTCCCTTTTTCTTTCCAAGCGTGGTCTCAGCATGCTGAAGCAATCGTTGTTTTATTTTATCAAATTCAACAACCCGTAGTATCCTTTCGTTCATGAAACTACTCCTTTTTAAACTTCCTTAATTCATTTACTGTTTTCTATTCATAAACGCTTTCAATTGTTCAATCGACCAGGTATTGATCACATCATTCTTTTCAAGCCATGCTTTTTTTGCTACACTCACCCCATATTTCATATGTGAGAGCATTTCTTTATTATGTGCATCTGTATTAATCGCGATTGGAACACCCGCTTCTTTTGCCTTACGTACAACATCCGCCGTAAGATCAAGTCGATTTGGGTTTGCATTAATTTCTAATGCGGTATTGGTTTCCTTTGCCTTTTGAATCAGTGCATTTGTATCAACTGGATAACCTGGCCTTCTACCGATTAACCGCCCTGTAGGATGTGCAATTAGATTAACATACGGACTTTCCATAGCAGTGAATAAACGTTTCATAATCTCATCTTCAGATTGACTAAAGCTAGAATGTATGGCCGCAATTGTATAATCTAACTGCGATAAAAATGCATCATCAAAGTCTAATGAACCATCTGGTAAAATATCCATTTCTACCCCATGAAAAATATGAATATCGTCATACTTCTCATTGATCATATCAATTTCTGCACGTTGTTTTTTCAAGCGTTCCTCATTTAAACCATTAGCCACACGTAAATATTTTGAATGATCGGTAATGGCAATATAACGGTAACCTCTCTCACGGCATAAGTTCACCATTTCTTCCACAGATAATGCACCATCGCTCCATGTTGTATGCATATGCAAGTCACCAAGAATATCGTCATCCTCTAACAAATGAACACCAGCGTCTAATTTAAATGTATCTACTTCCCCTGTATCCTCACGTGCTTCAGGTGGAATAAAACTCAAGCCGAAATGGTTGAAAAAGTCGGTTTCTGTTTTAAATGTTAAAACTTCGCCCGTTTCTTCAACTTCAACTCCATACTCACTAATTTTTTCGCCTCTCGCTTTTGCCATTTGACGCATGGCTACATTATGGTCTTTTGAACCTGTGAAATGATGCAATGTCGTTGGGAATTCAAGATCTGTTACCATTCTAAAATCTACATTAATATCAAATTCGCCTTCTAATGTAACAGATACTTTCGTTTCTCCCTTAGCGATGACATCTTTTAAATGAGGGATTTCTAATAAACGATCTCGAACAACCAGTGGTTGCTCTGTAGCAATAATATAGTCAATATCTTTAATCGTTTCACGCATTCTTCTTAAACTTCCCGCTAAAGAAAAACGCTGAATTTCTTCAATACCTTGTAAATAAGCTTCAATTTCATCATTTAAGTCCAGCATCATCGCAACTGGTAAACGCTCTGGACGCTCATTTGCTTCATTTAATCCGGTTAGCATTTTTTCAGCTGACTTCTTCCCAAAGCCTGGTAACTGTTCTACAAGGCCATCTTCTAGGGCTTTTTTTAAAGTCTCTGCATCTGTAACCTCTAACTCCTTATAAAGCTTAGCAAGTTTCTTACCACCCAATCCTGGGATTTTTAAAAGTGGTATAAGTCCTGCCGGCACTTCCTTTTCTAATGCTTGTAAAGTTTCTGATGCGCCTGTTTCAACAAACTCAGAAATTACGGCACTTGTGCCTTTACCAATACCAGTAATTTTTGAAAAGTCATCAATCTCACTCAAAGATCGTTCATCTTTTTCTAAGCCTTGGGCTGCTTTTCGATAAGCTGATATTTTGAAAGGATTTTCACCCTTTAACTCTAAATATATTGCAATCTTCTCAAGTAATTGAATTACATCTTTTTTATTTAATGCCACCCCATACGCCCCCTAATACTTTAAAATTTCCGCATGATTGTTAAGTTCTGAATAAAATCTGATAAATATGGTGTTTTCTCAATAATGTTCATGGCTAAAGTTGAGGAGAAAACCCATTCTTGTGTCGCTGGAATAAAGAGTAAAATATATAGTACAATAAATACGAAAATATACTTTTCTACAAAACCGAACACAGCCCCTAATAATCGATTCACCGAATGCAGCAATGGTAATTGTGATACCGAATCAAAGAATGAAGCGATGATTCGAATGACAATTCTGGCAATGATAAATAGGATAATGAACGCAATTGTGCGATAATAACTCGATTCCAATGGGAATAATGCTGTAATACTTGACCACGTATTATCTTCGCCTTCTGGGTATGGAATGATATGACTTAACATTGGCGCGAGTTGATCATTAAATAGCCAGGCAATGATAAATGCTCCAAATAAACTAACTAAAGAAAAAATTTGTACTACAAACCCATGTCTTAATCCTTTAGTGATGCCCGAGAGTAAGATAATCAATATTAATATCGTTAAAATCATTTTTTCTTTTTCCCTTTTTGATTAGATTTATAGTTACGAATAGAACCTAAAAGTGATGCATAATCCTCTTTTAGCTTCATATAATCATTCATTGTATTCACTGCCGTCAAAACAGCTAAGCTCGTCGTATCTAAAGTTGAATTCGCTGCGTTAATTTCTTTCATTTTTTGGTCCACTAAACTCGCAATTAATTGAACTTGACTTTCCGACTCTGAGCCAACCACTGTATAGGGCCGATTATATATATCAACTGTTAGTCTTGTTTTTTCTTCGTCTGCCATACATAGTATCCCCCTTGTTTGAATTCAGACAGCTTATATTTATTCATCAATCATTGTATATTTTGTCATGATTCGACTCACTTTATATTAACATGTCACGTCTCTTTTAGGAAATTGTACACTATCGTTTTAAAAGTTCGCAATTCGTACTATGATTATAGTTAATGAATGGAGGAATTACATTGTCACAAGAAGTCATTCAATGTCCTAACACACAATTAGAAAAAATGAATACCTATTATCGTGCTAACCACGTTAGCCCTACTCCACAAGGCGCATTATTCCGTGCTAAAACCAGTAACTGTGTCATAACAGCTTATCGCTCTGGTAATGTTTTATTTCAAGGAGCCGATCCGAAATTAGAGGTCGCTAAGTGGACGAATCTAAATGATAGCACTGA
>DVIO01000160.1 GCA_018711205.1 Candidatus Avamphibacillus intestinigallinarum
AACCGTGATTGCGATTGTATTCTTACTTGTATTTGCTCTAAAAGCAGGGCTGATGCTGTATTTTTGGGTCCCAGGTTCATATAGTGCACCGCCCACTGCGATTGCTGCGCTTTTTGGGGCTTTACTTACAAAAGTTGGCGTATATGCGATTATCCGTGTTTTTACATTGATTTTTTATCATGAACCAGATGTGACGCATTCTTTAATCGGCATTCTCGCGATTGTAACCATGATAGGTGGTTCAATTGGGGCAGTGGCTTATTCTGATTTGCGGCAAATTGTTACATATAATGTTGTCATCTCAATTGGATTTATTCTAGCGGGATTGGCTGTAGCAACAGATATTGCAATTGAAGGCTCTATTTATTATTTGATTCACGACATGATTGTCAAAGCATTACTCTTTTTAATTGCTGGAACCATCATTCAGTTAACGAGGACAGCTAGGATGGATAAAATGAGTGGCTTAATTGGGAATTATCCTGTCCTGGGTTGGTTATTTTTCCTTGCGATGTTATCACTTGCAGGAATTCCACCATTCTCAGGGTTTATTGGAAAGCTACTAATTAGTCAGGGAACCATTGCGAGTGGTTCATATATTATGCTCGCTGTGTTAATCATTTCAGGCTTGTTTGTATTGTATTCATTGCTACGCTTCTTCCTGAGTTGTTTTTGGGGAGAGACGATTTTAAGTGAACAACAACAGCGACCATTAAAAAAGAGTTGGTTAATTCCGTGTGTGCTGTTAACGTTAGCCACATTTATGCTGGGAGTTGGAACAGAATGGATTGCAGATTATATTAAAGATGCTGCCCTTGTTTTACAAAATCCCGATATCTATATAGATGCTGTTGTGAAGAAATAACGATGTCATTATAAAAGGGGTGTATTTCGTGCCAGCACAGTTTCTCGTGAATATATTTATTGCATTTCTATGGGTGCTATTAATGGACGAAGATAGATTTTATTTTTCAACTTTTGTTGTCGGTTATAGTATTGGGATTTTAATTGTATTTTTAATGCATCGTTTTTTCGGACAGCGCTTTTATCTGCGTCGCTTTGTTGCAACCGTTAAGCTCATCATTGTTTTTATTTCTGAATTGTTTCAATCTAGTTATTTTGTGCTTAAATATATTTTACGTCCCGGATACGATATGAAGCCAGGTATCTTTAAATACGAAACGATACTAGAGGGTGAATGGGAAGTTTCAGCACTCGCACTACTCTTAACCTTAACGCCTGGTTCCGTCGTGATGGAAGTAACCCCTGAGGGGAATACATTTTACATTCATGCAATGGATTTAGTCGCTTCAAAGCAAAATTTGATTATTTCATTAGGCAAATTTGAAAAAGCCATTATGGGGGTGACACGCTAATGTTACACTTGATGCTTACAGTAGCACTTATCTTTTTCACTCTTACAATTGGAATTGGGTTATTTCGTATTATTAGAGGGCCCTCAACACCAGACCGAGTAGTTGCGCTCGATATGATTGGTGTGAACTTATTGTCAGCAATTGCAACGGTTTCTGTATTATTTACGACTCAAGTTTTTTTAGAGGCGATTTTGATTTTAGGATTATTAGCCTTTATTAGTACCATTGCCTTGTCAAAATTCATCGATCGGGGTGTTATTGTTGAATATAAACGTGATCGTTGAATATATTGCGGCTACCCTTATTTTAATTGGTAGTATTATAGGATTTATTAGTGCCATTGGTATTTTGAAATTTCCAGACGTCTATACAAGAGCGCACGCTGCGACTAAAAGTTCAACCTTAGCTGTATTGCTCACCTTATCAGGTGCGTTTATCTATTTTTGGTTAACGGAAGGATATTTTAGTGTGCGTTTAATTCTTGGAATTGTGTTTATCTTCATTACGGCACCTGTTGCAGGTCATTTAATCATACGTGCGGCTTATCGGTCGGGTGTTCCGTTAGATCAATCAACAGTTGAAGACGAGTTAGCCGAAGTGTTTACACACGATGAAGCATTGCGGAATAAAGAAGAGGATTAAAAAAGCTGAAGCGCCTCAAATGACCTTCAGCTTTTTTGTGATTTATTTTTTAAATTGCACGTGTGTTGTCTCATATTCCGTTTTGGTGTTTAAATAGCTAGGGAGCAAGCCATTTTTCTTAATGTTCTTTTTAGGAATCGCTTTATATGGAACAGTGAATTTCTGCTTTCTATCGAATAGTGGGGTATCGATTTTGGCGGATTTTTTATTTTTATAGCGAATCTGTATCGTATCTACATCAAGTGTTTCATGTAATTGTGGTGGGGTTGGGATCCCGTCTTGGAACATTGTAACGTTTGTTAATGCTCGTTTTCCAGGTTTGTTTAGGCAAAGATAAAGAGAGAGATTATCGCATAAGGCTAATAGTCCGTAATGATATTCGAACACAGATTCATTAAAATCAGAGAATTGTTCAATATATGCATCTTTTCGTTCCTGTTCCTCTTGGACAAATGCACGTGCTTCCTCGGTGTCTAATCCACCTAGAATAAAATGTGCATAATGTCTACTACATAATAGACCGGCATATGCATCAACTTTTGAAACCTTCTCAATCCCTTCCCGATAAAAAGTGATTTTTGGAATTTGTGGGAAATTCATAAAGCTGTAAGGCTTACCCATTTCGTCATTCCAAAACGGCATTTTGTCAACAGCATTCCAACCTAAATCATGGTTGAAAATGGCGTATTCGACAGAATTTCGCTTCGGAATGGTATGAAATAAATCTTTACTAAAAGCATTAAAGATTTCTCCGGATAAACGTGCATGGTCATGTTGTTGGATCAGTATAAAGTGTGTTTTGGTTTCGCGGACAATCACATTGATTCCTCCTCTTATGTATTGTGTTTGCACGCATAGGTATAGTATATATACCCAGATTATATGTATTTTAGGCTTAAAGTTTTTAAAATATTCTGTATGAACGGTTGACATTCTAATTAAAACTCGTTAAGGTAATAAACAATATATATTCAAAGGCAGTCACAAGGATCAAGAGGATAGTTTATAATCTTACAGAGACAATACGGTGCTGAGAGTATTGGATGACCTATTTTCGACTCCCCTTGTAGCCGATTTGCTGAAATCATAGTAAGTGAATCCGTCTTTCGGCGTTAACGAATGAATGAGGTTTCATATCTCGCGAATGTGTGATATGGAATAAATTAGGGTGGTACCACGTCAAAGGCAAACTAAGTCGTCCCTTGTATCGATATCGGATACGAGAGATCACTTAGTTTGCTTTTTTTATGTTTAAAGTTATAAAGCAAAATAATTTAGTAAGGGGGCGCTATAAAATGCGAAATATTCAAATTTTTGACACTACTTTGAGAGACGGAGAACAGTCACCTGGGGTTCATTTGACATTAGAAGAAAAGGTAGAGATTGCTAAACAGCTGGAAGCATTAGGTGTAGATCGTATAGAGGCAGGATTTCCTA
>DVIO01000161.1 GCA_018711205.1 Candidatus Avamphibacillus intestinigallinarum
ATTCTCAAAAGAATTTAAAGAACAAATTGTTCAATTGCATGCATCAGGAAAACCCAGAGGAGAAATTATTAAAGAATATGAGTTGACACCTTCTGCCTTTGATAAATGGGTTCGTCAACATAAAGATTCTGGATCTTTTGAAGAAAAGGACAATCGAACGCCTGAACAAGAAGAATTAATCAAACTTCGCAAAGAAAATCAAAAACTTGCAATGGAGAATGACATTTTAAAGCAAGCCGCGCTGATAATGGGACGAAAGTAGATGTGATTCGTAATAACGCTCATAAATACTCGGTATCAGCAATGTGTAACGTCCTACAAATTCCTAGAAGTACGTATTATTATGAAGCAAAAGCACGAGATAATCAGGATGAAAAATTGACAATGTTAGTTATCGATATCTTTAAACAAAGCCGTAATATTTATGGCCAAAGAAAAATTAAAGTAGAACTTAAAAAGCTCGGATGGACGGTATCTCGCCGTCGAATTAGCAGAATCATGAAAGAGCAAGGGCTTGTTTCTAAATATACCGTAGCTCAATTTAAACCGACAAGAACAACTTGCAATGAATCTGATATCAGTAATGTACTGAATCGAGAATTTCATCAAGATTAGGAGTTAAAAGTTGTGGTTAGTGATTTAACCTATGTTCGTGTTGAACAAAAATGGCATTATATCTGTGTCTTAGTAGACTTGTATAATCGTGAGATTATTGGCCATAGTGCTGGTCCACATAAAACTGCAGCGTTAGTTCAACGTGCCTTTGCGTCCGTTCCATACAATCTTAATCGCCTTGAATTATTTCATACGGACCGAGGAAGTGAGTTTAAAAATCAGCTAATTGACGATGCTCTTGAAGCCTTCGGCATTGAACGATCCTTAAGTGAAAAAGGAACTCCTTATGACAACGCAGTCGCTGAAGCGATGTTTAAGACCATTAAAACAGAATTCGTGCACAACGCCATTTTCCCTAGCCAACAAGCACTTGACCTTGAACTATTCGATTATGTGAATTGGTTCAATAATATTCGAATTCATGAATCACTTAATTATTTAACACCAACCGAACACAAGTTAATGCACTCTTAAATATTTGTCCAGTTTAATGTTGACATTCCAAATGTTAAGAAAGATACTTCCAACACATCCTCCGTGCTGTTTTGAGTGGGGTAAAAGAGTTGTTAAATAATGATACTTTAGCAATAAAGTCCTTTAAAAGTCTAAGTTTTATCCAACAAACGACGATAGTTGAATAATAACTTCTATTGCTTAGGTCCTGAGAACTGCGAATTAATGTAAGTAAACAGTTATATTAACATCTGTATTTTTCCATTTGGCTATCTCATATAGTATATATCCGATACTAATTTCAAAAAAGCCTTCAAAGCACGTGTTTTATAACGATCTTTCTTCACTACAATGCCAATTTTCCATGGGATATATTGGCTACTGATTTGCTTTACATAAATATTCTGTGAGTACAATTCGGTTAAAGGCCTTGGGATTATAGCAACTCCAAGTTCATCACGAACTAATGCCATTAACAAATCCCATTGCGTTGTACTATATGCAATTTTCGGTACAAAATGTTCCCTACGGCAACTTTCAAGAATAACTTGGCTTAAGGCAAATGAAAGATCAAACAATATCCAGTCATCCTGCTGCAGTTGTACAAGTGCAATCTCCTGTTCATCTTTTAAAGTGTGATTTTTTGGCAAACAGGCAACAAAAGGTGCTTCAAAAACGAGTTGTTCCTCTAATTCCTTGCTTTTTGTAGGTATTACAACAAAGGCAACGTCGATTTCACCCGTCTCAACGAGTTTTTCTACATTCAAACCTCCCTCTTCAACAATTTCAAGTGTAACCTCTGCATACTTCTTGGTGAAAGCTTTCGCCACTTTTGGAAAGAAAAAGGATCCAATAATTTGTGGAAGCCCGACTTTTAAGTGTCCTTGTATATGTTCATTTGTGTCCTCAAGTTCTATTTTTAACTCTTTCATTTGCTGAAGCATTGTAATTGCTTTTTCATAGACAAGCTTCCCTTCATCAGTTAAGCGAAAAATTCGGTTGGAGCGATCAAAAAGTGTTACGCCAAGCTTTTTCTCTAACTTTTGAATTGTTTTAGATAGGGATGGCTGTGCTATAAATAATTTTTCACTTGCTTTTGAAAAACTTCTACATTCCGCAATTGTTTTAAATACCTCGAAGTCTCGTAAGTTCATTCAATCCTCCATTATTCTGTTTTGGCATATTTAATATGATTATTATATATTGTACATTATACATGATTCCTTTTACACTTTAGGAAACAGGAGGGATTTAGATGTCAAAATGTAAAGTTGCTGTTGTTCAGGCAGGTTCAATCGTAATGAATAAAGAAAGATGTATCGACAAGGCAATAAAGTTAATTGATGATGCTGGGAAACAAGGAGCCAATCTTATTGTTTTTCCAGAGGCGTTTATCCCAGCGTATCCACGTGGGATGAGCTTTGGGGCGGTGGTTGGAAGCCGTTCGGATAGTGGACGTAATGACTTTTTACATTATGCAGAAAATGCGATAACAGTACCCGGTCCCGAAACAAATCAATTAGGAGCTGCAGTAAAAAAAGCAGGTGCTTATACTGTTATTGGTGTCATTGAGCGTGATCAAGAAACAAGTGGTGGCACACTCTATTGCACAGCGATTTTCTTTGGTCCAGACGGAAAATTACTGGGTAAACATAGAAAAATGAAACCAACAGGTAGTGAACGTCTCATTTGGGGCGAAGGGGATGGCAGTACACTCCCTGTTTTTGATACACCATATGGCAAAATCGGCTCTCTAATTTGTTGGGAGAACTATATGCCTCTAGCACGTGCTGCTATGTATGATAAGGGTATTCAGATATATATTGCACCAACTGCTGATTCACGAGATACTTGGTTTGCTTCTATGCGACATATTGCGATTGAAGGACGTTGCTTTGTTTTATCTTGCAATCAGTATTCCACAAAGGATATGTATGAAGAGGATCTACTAGAAACAGAGGAAATTCAAAAAATGCCCGACGAAATCACACGAGGTGGTAGTTGTATTGTAAATCCACTTGGAGAGTTTTTAGTTAAGCCGGTATTTGGAAAAGAAGAAATACTTTATGCTTTACTTGATTTAGACGATATTACACGGGGGCATTTTGATTTTGATGTAGTTGGACATTACGGACGGAAAGATGTATTTAAATTAATCGTGAATGAAGAAAAGCAATAACATTCTAATTTTAGATATTTAATGTTTATTAGAAGAGTGCCTGCCACCAGTAATCAGTGCTTAATGTACAAAGGGTCAGGCCCCTTCTATTTTAGGCCCTCACAAAGATTAAATGTTTTCTTAATTAATTATTTGATAGTTTTGGTACATATGTTGAAAGGTGAGGGTGTAAATGGAATTTGGTTACATGCGCGTTTCTACCATATAGAGTGCTTTTTCAAACAACTTGATCACACGCTTATGTTTTCTCTTCTTTTCTTTATCTTCTTCACGAAAAACATTGGTTCTATTTCCTCTTTTTGTTTGAACTAGCACTATTTCGCCCCATGCAATCAGCGTATCTCTTAATTTTTTGGGAATATGCCAATGATACATTTTATTTGTATTTAATTTCAAATTTCCGTTTTCAGTTCCGAGTATATGAAAATCGGCAATAGCATTATTATTCATTTAAGTTCCTCCTGATTTAATTAGAAAAATGAAATCTCTTTATCTAGTATAGGGCAATAATTAACTCAAACATAATGCTTTCAAATTCAATTTTGCCATTAGAAAAACGGCGAAATTAATATAACGCCGTGGGTACAATAAATTATAATTTCGCCATTGATTTTTCATATCTATATGAGCACCAATGACACTTGCTGCGTTATTAAGATATTGCTGATTTAAACACCTCACGTGGATGTACAATCGAGGAGTTTAACGAACCAACATGACAGCGATGAACTGCTACAACATGATTCTTCGTATTTAAACACATAACAAAGAATACTTCACGGTCATCACGTCCAATAAAACGAGAAGCAATGTCTGCTCCATCCTTTGGACCTTTTATCATATAATTTACACCCTCCTCAGCTTCACAAATAATTTGTTCGATACGTACAATCTCTAAAATGGTTTCCATCTCGATCAACCTCTCTTACGTTATTTTTGACCTTTTTGGTCACCATTCCATCAATTCCGCATCGATTATTGTCAAGTAGCGATAGCTATCAAGTAATTCGTAGATGTAATGAGTAAAGCCCAATAAATTAGAATGCATTTAAAACGTTATTGACTTTATTACACACTCTTATCCACCTGGCTTTGCCATTATATCCGAAGAACTAAAGTAATTTATATAGAGAATTTAAAAAGTCTGAATTATTAGCGGAACTTCTGAAGAGTTTAAGGATTGAACAGCAACTTTCATGATTTGGATGCTACACATGCCTCATTTTTGTTTACACAAGATATTGATATTGAATATGTATCAAAAGGATTAGGACACATTAATATTCAAACCACACAAAATTATTATCTAGAATTAATGTCAGAAAAAGCATCACCAAAACCCTATGTATACTTTTCTATTCAAAACAGAAAAAACCCTCTTCCACCGAAGTGAGAAAGGGTTTTGCAAACGGTAATATAAAATTAACGTTTTGAGAATTGTGGTGC
>DVIO01000162.1 GCA_018711205.1 Candidatus Avamphibacillus intestinigallinarum
AGCTGAAGTTCTTCATGCGGACGAAACAAGCTTTAAAGTTTTAGCGGATAAAGAACGCCAAAAATCATACATGTGGTTATTTAGCACCGGTGTTTGTGGCAATATAAAAATACAGAAGATTGCAACGGAAAAGTACATAACCTAGAAATAAAAAAAGGCCTTGTTAGCCTCCCAATAATCCTCTAAAGTTTAAGTTACGACGCTTAACTTGGAGGTAGAAAAGGATGCTAACAATGACCGACATTAAGACTATCAAAAATCTACGGAATAATCACGATAAATCAATCAATGAAATTTCTGATACCTTAGGTATCAATTGGCGCACAGCTAAAAAATATGCGGATAATGCAATCCTTCCTGAAGAAAAGATACCGAAAAAATCAGGGATGATGTACGATGAAGGATGGGGAGACATCGTTTCCTTATGGTTAGAAGAAGACTATCGTCTTACTAAAAAGAAACGAAGAACCAATAAAAATTATTATAAATCATTAAAAGGTCTAGGTTTTTTAGGATCTTATCGGACCGTTTGTAATTTTGTGCAGGAATGGAAAAGTACACATCATAATGATTTGCCAAGTGCTGGCTACGAACGCTTGGAACATCCCCAAGCTGAGGCTCAACTTGATTTTGGAACGATGGAAGTTGAACATGAAGGGTCATTTAAGGACGTTAAGGCGCTAGTACTGAGTACACCCTATAGTAATGCCGGATTCGCTGTAGCTTTACCAAGCGAAAACCAAGAATGTCTATTAACGGGGATGAAACAACTTTTTAACCAAATGGGTTGTGTGCCTCGCAAAATTCGAATTGATAATATGACAACGGCTGTTGTTAAACCAAAATCAAAATTTGAAGATCCCATCTTAACGGATGAATTCCAACAGTTTGCGATGCATTATGGGTTTGAAGTACAGGTTTGTAATCCTGCTAGTGGACATGAAAAAGGTAGTGTGGAAAATAAAGTCGGCTATGTGAGATATAACTTCTTCTCGGAGACACCAAAAATGAAAGACTTTACTTCTCTCAATCATGATTTAGAAGAAAAAATGATTGAGAAACGTCAAGAAAAGCATTACGAAAAAATACAAATAATTGAAAGTTTGTGGCAAGAAGAAAAACAAGTTTGTCTGGCATTACCTGATGAAGATTATCCAGTATTTAAAGAAATTATGATACGCGCCAATAAACTAAATGAAATCAAACTGGATAATACTTTCATACATATTCATAATTCATGGCGCCATGGTAACTTATACGCTTATCTCACGTGGGATAAGTATCGTATTGTCACTCAAAATGGAGAATTAATCCAGGAGGATTTCCGTTCATATTTATATAAAAAACGAGCGATTGACTGGCATACAATCCTTAAGGATTGGAAACAACGTTTATCTAAAATAACTTATTCTCGTTATTGGAAATATCTTCCTGGTAGGATTCAAGCGTATTTAAGAATTGATGATTTCCGATTACTTTATCAAAGAATTAATCGATTATTGGAGTTACTTGTAAATCACACGATGGTAGAAGTAAACGAACGGTTCTATGAGCTCGTTACTGAAGAAAATGAAGAAAGTATTAGTGATGTGAATTGGCAAGGATATGATGCCTTGACGCATTCTCCTTCTAAGGAGGTGAGCGTATGAGTCATACCCTAGAATCGGTTTGCCAAGAATTACGATTAAGTCGTGTACCTAGTCTTATTGATTCAATTGAAGATTCAAATAAAGAAGAATGGTTACTTAAATTATTGATTCATGAAGTAGAGGCAAAGGAACAGCGACGAATCCAGCGTTTAATTAAACAGGCAAAGTTTTCAAATCATAAGACATTGGAAATGTTTGAATGGCATGATCAAATTCGCGTACAAGATAATCAGACGAAGGAGCAGTTAACTTCATTAGACTTTATTCAGTCAAATCAGAATGTTGTCTGTATTGGTGCCCCAGGCACCGGAAAAACGCACTTAGCGAGTGCACTTGGTTACAAAGCTTGCCAAGAAGGTATTGAAACAAGATTCTGGCGTGTTAGTGATCTTGTCATTGAGTTAGAAAAGGCATGGAAAAATGGACAACTAGAACGATTTAAGAAGCGATTTAATCGTGTTCAACTGATCATTCTGGACGAGATGGGCTATGTACCGTTTAATAAAAATGGTTCAGAATTACTTTTTCAACTGATAAGTGATTGGTATGAGACAAAAAGTATTATCATTACATCAAATTTAGAGTTTAGCAGTTGGAATAAAGTATTTATCGATCCGCGCCTCACATCGGCGCTGGTGGATCGCCTTATTCACCACGCGCATATACTAACCTTTACAGGAGAAAGCTATCGTTTGAAAAATGCTTTATCTAAAATAGAATAATTAAATGGAAAATATTGGGTGGCAACATTGTGTACTTTTCGTTGCAAAACTATGTACTTCTCTATTGCAAAACACATCTGTTCCTAATATAATGCGAAGGATTTTAGAAGAATATTTCACGTTTCTTGGAAATAAGAATCTTCTTGACTTAGTACAAGCTTTTAATGAAGAAGAACAAATTATAGCTGATTCATTGATTAAGTTTGCACATGATGGTACACACAGAATTAAAGATGATTTATATGTTGAACAGACGGGGGAAACCTAT
>DVIO01000019.1 GCA_018711205.1 Candidatus Avamphibacillus intestinigallinarum
ATATGACGATTGTCGGCTTTGACCGGGAAACCATTCCGCTTGCTTTTGAAATTGCAGAGGCATATGACAATGTATACGTTGCGATTGGTTGGCATCCCGTTGATGCGATTGATATGACAGATGAGGACTTAGCTTGGATTGAGTCGTTGCTTGATCATCCTAAAGTTGTGGCACTTGGAGAAATGGGGCTTGACTATCATTGGGATAAGTCACCGAAAGACGTACAAAAAGCAGTGTTCCGTAAACAAATTGCTTTGGCAAAACGTGTGAAGCTACCGATTATTATTCACAACCGCGAAGCAACAGAGGATATTATTCAAATTTTAGAAGAAGAAAATGCAGCTGAAGTCGGCGGAATCATGCATTGCTACAATGATGAAGTGACATATGTTGATGCTTGTTTAGCGATGAACTTTTATATTTCGTTAGGTGGACCGGTTACATTTAAAAATGCAAAAGCACCGAAAGAAGTTGCCAAATATGTACCGCTTGATAAATTATTAATTGAGACAGATTCACCTTATTTAGCGCCGCATCCTAACCGTGGTAAACGTAATGAACCTGCGTATGTGAAATTAGTTGCTGAACAAATTGCCGCATTAAGAGATATGTCTTATGAAGACGTGGCACGTGCTACGACTGAGAATGCGCTCAAATTTTTCCGAATCGAACAATGAGAATCATGTGAAAATATCGACCAAAGGACACTTTCCCGTGCTATGATATGGGAAGGTGTTTTTTAATGAACGAAGTATGAAAAAAGGAATAGAAAGAAGGCTATATACGCGTGAGAATAAAAGAAGTCATTGTCGTCGAAGGTAGGGATGACACAACGAAGGTTCAGCAAGCTGTGCAAGCCGATACAATCGAGACAAATGGTTCAGCCGTAAATCAAGAGACGATCGAGAGAATTCGCCATGCCCAGGAAAAACGGGGTGTCATCGTATTTACTGATCCAGATTATCCAGGAGAACGTGTGCGACGTATCATCACCGAGGCTATACCTGGTTGTAAGCATGCGTTTTTGACACAAGATGAAGCGCGAGCGAAGCATTATCAAAACAAAAGTTTAGGTATTGAGCACGCTTCAATACATGCGATTAAAGAAGCGCTATCTGCCGTGTATGAATTAACAGATATGAAAGCAACAGATATTACAAAAGATGATTTGCTGCATTATCGACTCATTTCTGGAGCTGGCGCTGCTAGGCGACGTGAACAGCTCGGACGTATATTGAAAATTGGTACGTGTAATGGCAAGCAGCTGCTTAAACGGCTGCAGATGTTTCAGATTGAACGTGATGTGTTCATTGCAGCAGCAGAAGCTGTGTTAGGAAAGGAAGAATAAGATGGAACAACCCTTTATCGCAACACCGAAACGAACAAAAGAAATCTTAAATAAATATCACTTCACTTTTAAGAAAAGCCTGGGGCAAAACTTTTTAGTCGATGTGAATATTTTAGAAAATATTATTCATCATGCTGGTATTGATAAAACATCATCCGTTATCGAAATTGGCCCTGGGATTGGTGCGTTAACGGAACAATTACTGCGACATGCTAAGCACGTCGTTGCTTTTGAAGTGGATCAGCGCCTTTTACCTGTACTAGGTGATACGTTATCGCCTTATGATAATTTAACATTAATCCATGAGGATATTTTAAAAGCAGATGTCGGACGCATCATTCATGATGTATTCGGTGATCAGGAGCAAGTCGATATCGTTGCGAATTTGCCGTATTATATTACAACACCGATTTTAATGAAATTACTACAAGAGAAACTGCCAATTCGCAGTCTAACGATCATGATTCAAAAGGAAGTGGCTAAACGAATGGCTGC
The DNA here is from genome assembly GCA_018711205.1 of Candidatus Avamphibacillus intestinigallinarum. GTDB lineage: Bacteria > Bacillota > Bacilli > Bacillales > Amphibacillaceae > Avamphibacillus > Avamphibacillus intestinigallinarum. Next base: position 1,844 of record DVIO01000019.1, read on the forward strand.
AGAGCCGAATTCGAAAAGCTACGGATCATTATCGATTGCCGTACAATACTATACAGAAGCATCTGTTGTCATGAATGTGCCTAAAACGGTCTTCATGCCTCAGCCGAATGTGGATTCAGGTGTCTTACACTTAAAAGTACGTGAGAAACCACCAGTTGATGTGCATGATGAAACATTGTTCTTTGAACTCATTCGTGCGTCTTTTGGTGAACGCCGAAAAACGTTATTAAATAATCTATCACGTCATTATAAAGATGTGTACACAAAAGAGGAAATGACTGCAAAACTTCAGGCAATCGATATTGACCCGAGACGACGCGGGGAATCATTATCCATGGAAGAATTCGCACAACTGGCGAATATGTTTGCAGCAGAATAAACGCACAAATCTAAGCCACCATCATATTTTAGTAGCAGGCGTTTTACTAAAATAATGAGGTGGCTTTATGCAATTTCAGATAGGGGAGTATGTCACAAGAAAGTCTTATCAACATGATGTATTATTTCAAATTGTCGATTTGAAACAAGGAAACGCAACATTACAAGGGATACAGCTTCGCTTAATTGCGGATGCACCGGTAGAAGATTTGGAAAAAGTAGAGGAACGTACATTAGAAAAAAAGCGTCAGGATGACCGAGAACGAATTGAACATTCATTTCAGTTATTTCGTGAAGAATATCAAGTGATGAAACAAAAACAGAATCGGGAATTGCGAGATGATGTGGCTTATTTTCAGTTGCCAATTCGTGTGTTGCATATTGATGGGGATGAGATGTATTTAAAGAAATGCTTGCAAGTATACAAACGACTAGGTTTACAAGCAGAAGGTGTTCATATTGAGGAAAGTCAGATGCCTTATGAAATCGCTGAGCATATAAAGCGCATTCGGCCTAATTGCCTCGTTGTGACGGGACATGATGCCTTTAAATTGAAAAAGGGTGAACCGTCACAAGGTTACTATCGGAATTCACATTATTTTGCTGAGACGATTCGGCGTGCGCGTGATTTGGTTCCTGATTTAGATGATTTGGTTATTTTTGCAGGGGCTTGTCAATCGTATTTTGAGTTATTGATTCAAGCTGGGGCTAATTTCGCCAGTGCGCCAGAGCGTGTAAACATTCATGCTTTAGATCCTGTTTATATAATGGCGAAGGTTGCGTATACATCTTGTTTTGAAAAAGTATGTATATATGAAATGATTCGAGGCACACTAACGGGGCTAAAAGGAATTGGTGGATTGGAGACGAAAGGCTTACAACGAATCGGCTTGCCATACCGAACAAAAGATAGTGTGCGTAAGGTGAATATGAATGATAAATGACAGTATTTTACATTAATTGGAAATTCGTTGAAAAAAGCTAAATAAAATCCATTGACATTATAAAAGATATATTGTTATAATAATATATTTTATTTGACTAAACTTCACTAATATGGTATGATTTAATTAGTGAGGTGGAGTGTAGTGAAAACGTTAGCCGAAATTAAGCAAACTCTTGAAAGTCAACTTGGTCAAAAGCTTACACTTACTGCAAATGGCGGTAGAAGAAAAACGGTCATTCGTACTGGTGTATTAACAGACACATATCCATCCGTGTTTGTCGTTGAGCTAGATCAGGAAGAAAATGCATTCGAACGTGTTTCATATAGCTATGCTGATATATTAACCGAAGCGGTAGAAATTAGTTTCCAAGATGGAATTGAATCATCTGTACTCGTAGAGCAGTAAACACATGATGTTTGCTGCTCTTTGTTATGTGATGAGATAAATAATGATTAAACGGTTTTATGTTGTTTGATTTAGCACGTCTTAAGCTACTTCCAACAGTTCCCACGATTGAAACGCATTAAACTACATAATCTATACATGTCGTACGAAAGCTTGTGAAGCAAAAGGAGGCGTCTTTCATGGGGCGACGAAATGGGATCATGTCAGACCAATTGAAAGAGGAAATTGCAAAAGAGTTAGGCTTTTACGACACAGTGAAGGAAGAAGGTTGGGGCGGTATCCGTGCCCGCGATGCTGGGAATATGGTGAAGCGTGCGATTGAAATGGCAGAGGAGAACGTCTCAAAACAAGACGAACTTTAAATAAACAGGGGTGCTCACATGTTGAGCATCCCTGTTTTCGTCTTTAAGCAGTTATAGAAGAGGGGTGCTATGTCCGCATGCCTTTAAACAGTCGCTTTCACTTTTCTTTTTTTCGTCTAGTTCTGGCTTCTAGCTGCTAGCGACAGAAGTCAATTGTGTCTACAACAGGACAGTTCCCCTGTTTCGACTCAATTTTCTTCTGCGCACGCATCTATACAGTCGCCAGAACTCTTATTGTCTAGTTCAAGCTCCTAAAGGCTAGCGAGATAAGTCATGAGTCGTTTCACAGGTGTTCACCTGTTCCACTTCTCATTTCTTATCCGTACGCCTTTAAACAGTCGCTTTCACTTTTAGTTTTATGTTAATATTTAAGTAATTTATTTATTGACGTGGGGGATGATGAGGTGATTGTTTATGAAAAGGCGCCGGCGAAGATTAATTTAGCCATCGATGTGTTAGGTAAGCGACCTGATGGCTTTCACGAGGTTGAGATGGTGATGACAACGATTGATTTGTTTGATTGGTTGGAGCTTAGTCCATTAGAAGAAGATCGTATTGAAGTTTCTTTAGAAAGTCGTTTTGTGCCTAACGATGAACGGAATCTTGCTTATAAAGCGGCCAAAGTGTTTAAGGCACAATACAATATTACACAAGGTGTATTTATTCGCATTGAGAAAAATATTCCCGTATCCGCTGGGCTTGGCGGTGGTAGTACAAATGCTGCAGCGGTATTGCGTGGGATGAATCAGCTTTTTCAAACAGGGCTTTCTCTACAGGAATTAGCTGAACTTGGTGCGACGATTGGTTCTGATGTGCCGTTTTGTGTGTTTGGCCATACTGCCCTTGCGACAGGGCGTGGAGAAATCATTCAATCACTAGCCGCCCCGCCTCCTTGTTGGGTTGTGCTGGCGAAATTGGATATTGGCGTTTCCTCACGTACCGTGTTTGATAAGTTAGATTTAGCTACGATTTCGCATCCAAATATTACTGAAGTGATTGATGCGATTGAGCGACAAGATTTTCGTCATATGTGTACGTACTTAGGTAATGCTTTAGAACAAGTGACGTTAGTCGAGCATCCCTCTGTTGCACAATTAAAAGAACGTATGAAACAGTTAAAAGCGCGTGGCGTTTCCATGAGTGGAAGTGGGCCTACGATTTATGGCTTAGTGGAGCAAGAAGTTAAGGCCCAGAAAATTTATAATGGCTTACGCGGTTTCTGTGATGATGTCTATGTCGTTCGAACACTTGGCTAACGTTCTCAAGTGAAATCACAGGTAATGCTTGCTTAAATACGTATGACAATGATATATTTTAGAAAAAGATTCGGATTTTGGGGTGTAAATATGAAGAGAAGCCAACGTTTGGTCTTAATGACGAATCACTTTCTCGAACATCCACGTGAGCATACACAACTACCTCATTTTACTAAATCATTACAGGCCTCTAAATCCTCCATTAGCGAGGATCTTGATATCATTCATGAAATGTTTCAAGAAGCGGGGATTGGTTTCTTAGAAAGGGTTGCTGGTGCTGCGGGTGGCGTGAAGTATATTCCGGATTACTCTGCGCGTCATAGTGAATCGATTATTCAAACCTTATGTCAAGAACTGGAGGATCCAAAGCGGATTTTACCAGGTGGATATTTATATATGAGTGATATTTTAGGTGATCCTAAAATGGTGCGCGATATTGGCCGCGTATTTGCTTCGATTTTTTCCACGTTAGATATTGATGTGGTCATGACAGTAGCGACAAAAGGCATCCCGCTCGCTTATGCAGTGGCAGAGTTTTTAGATGTGCCAGTTGTGATTGTTCGCCGTGACCCGAAAGTAACAGAAGGTTCTTCAGTGAGTATTAATTATGTATCAGGTGCTTCCAGAAAGATTCAAACGATGGTCTTACCTAAGCGTAGTCTACAGGAAGGTGCCAATGTTTGTATCGTCGATGACTTTATGAAAGCAGGCGGAACCATTACAGGTATGATTAGCTTACTTGAGGAATTTAACGCTAATGTACGAGCTATTGGTGTGTTGGCTGAAGCGGATGACGAAGAAGATGAACGTGTCATTGATGAGTACACATCACTAGTTAAAATTACAAATGTAGATTTACAAAAAAAACAAATAGAAGTCCATCCAGGACACTTTAATTTAGATAAATCATATCATAATTGAGTAAAATGATATGATTTATTATTTTTTTATTAATTTTTCAGAAAAAAGCAGGAATTTTTCAAATTACATAGAATTGGTAGAGTAAGTTACTAATAAAAAATATCTAAGGTGGGTGCGTATTGTGGAAGTAACTGATGTTAGATTAAGACGTGTAAACACAGATGGACGTATGCGAGCAATTGCATCGATTACATTTGATGGAGAATTTGTAATTCACGATATTCGTGTAATTGATGGCAATAATGGCTTGTTTGTAGCTATGCCATCGAAACGTACACCAGACGGAGAATTTAGAGATATCGCTCATCCGATTAATTCAACAACACGTGCTAAAATTCAAGATGCTGTTCTAGAAGAATACAAACGTGTTGGGGAGTCTGAAGAGAAAGAAGATTCGTCATTAGAAGAAATTGGTGTATCTTAAAAAAATTCGAATATAAGTTGGTGGAGGCTAATCGTACATGATTAGTCTTTTTTTATGTTAAGCCCCGTGATTCAAGATTTTTCAAGAAAAGCCAGGCTGCTTTTCGTTCTGTGCATTAAAAATTTCCAAATAAAATGTCAGCACACTTGTTGAAAATCGTGCTTTTTTAGGATATATTCATTATAATTATAATACAAATAGTGATGCAATCTATAAGCTATGTCTAGATAAACTCATAAGAAGAGTGAGGAAGCAGGTAGGCGTAGACTCAAAGGTTTGGTATAATTGTAAGAGCGAATTCAAGTAACATAGCTTGATGGGTTCTAAAGACTATTGAATGGGGGATTCACCTTGACGAAACGTTATGCTGTCATTTTGGCAGCGGGTAAAGGAACGAGAATGAAGTCAAAGTTATATAAAGTACTTCATCCGGTGATGGGTCGCCCAATGGTTCAGCATGTCATCAAACAGCTACAACAAGGGCCATTAAATGAAATTGTAACAGTCGTTGGCTTCGGTGCAGAAAAAGTAGCTGAAGTTGTTGGGGATGACAGTCAGTTGGTCATTCAAGAAGAACAACTCGGTACAGGACATGCTGTAAGACAAGCGGAAGCGATGTTGAAGGATGAAGAAGGCACAACGATTGTTGTGTGTGGAGATACCCCGTTAATCTCTGGGGAAACGTACAAAAATTTATTCGAATACCATGAGGCACAAGGTGCAAAAGCGACAGTGCTTACAGCAGAGGCGACGAATCCTACTGGATATGGCCGTGTGATTCGAAATGATGCGCATGAAGTGACACGTATTGTAGAACAAAAAGATGCGAGTGCAGAAGAACAGTTGGTTAAAGAAATCAATACAGGTACATACTGTTTTGATAACAAAGCATTGTTTAAAGCGCTAAGCGAAGTGTCAAATGATAATGCACAGGGTGAATATTATTTACCTGATGTGATTGAAATTTTACGCCGTGAAGGTGAAAAGGTAAGTGCGTTTTTAACACCAGACTTTTCAGAAACACTTGGTGTAAACGATCGTGTCGCGTTGTCTGAGGCTGAGACACTGATGAAAAGACGTATTAATGAATACCATATGCGTAATGGTGTGACCATCATAGATCCGGAGCATACATATATTGAGCCAGATGTTGAAATTGGCCAAGATGCAGTGATTCACCCGGGATCTATTTTAACAGGCCAGACGAAAATCGGTGCTGAGGCTATTGTTGGTCCGCACTCAGAAGTTCATAACTGCGAGATTGGCTCACACTCAACTGTTAAACAAAGTGTCGTGGAAGATAGTAAGATCGGCAAGCGAGTAGCGATTGGACCATACGCTCACATTCGCCCAGAGTCAGCGATTGCAGACGACATTAAAATTGGTAACTTTGTCGAAATTAAAAAGTCAGCAATCGGCCATGGCTCAAAAGTGTCGCACTTAAGTTATATCGGCGATACAGAAATGGGTACAGATGTGAATGTTGGTTGTGGTACAATAACAGTGAATTATGATGGAAAACATAAATTTTTAACCAAAATTGAAGATGATGTATTCATTGGCTGTAATTCTAATCTAGTTGCTCCTGTAACTGTCGGAGAAGGGGCATATGTAGCTGCCGGCTCAACGATTACAGAGGATGTACCAAACGAAGCATTGTCAATTGCACGAGCGAGACAGACAAATAAAGATGGTTATGCATCAAGATTGAAAAAAGATTAACGGAGGGTTTATTTCATGACAGCGAGCTACAAAGATCCATCCCTAAAGGTGTTTTCTTTAAATTCGAATTATGCATTAGCAGAGGACATCGCTAAACATATCGGGACACCACTAGGAAAATGTACGGTATCTACATTTAGTGACGGCGAGGTACAAATTAACATTGATGAAAGCATTCGAGGTTGTGATGTGTATGTCATCCAATCTACTTGTGCACCAGTCAACCAACATATTATGGAGTTACTCATTATGATTGATGCATTAAAACGCGCATCAGCAAGATCGATTAACATCGTAATGCCGTATTATGGTTATGCACGTCAAGACCGTAAAGCGCGTTCAAGAGAACCCATAACAGCTAAACTAATGGCAGATTTACTAGAAACTGCTGGTGCAGATCGTGTGATTACATTAGACTTACACGCACCGCAAATTCAAGCATTCTTTGATATTCCAATCGATCATTTGCAAGGTGTTGGCTTATTATCTGACTACTTTGCATCAAAAGAACTCGATGATCTTATTGTTGTATCACCAGATCATGGAGGTGTAACGCGCGCACGTCGTATGGCAGACCGACTAAAAGCGCCGATTGGTATCATTGATAAAAGAAGACCCCGTCCAAACGTAGCAGAAGTCATGAATATTGTAGGTAACATCGAAGGTAAAACAGCCATTTTAATTGATGATATCATTGATACAGCAGGTACCATTACGTTAGCAGCTAACGCATTAATTGAAAATGGTGCCAAAGCAGTATATGCTTGTTGTACACATCCAGTTTTATCAGGTCCTGCAATTGAGCGAATTGATAATTCTGAAATTCAAGAATTAGTCATTACCAATTCAATTCCATTACCTGAGGAGAAAAACATTGCAAAAATTACGCCGCTTTCTGTTGCGCCACTTATCGGAGAAGCAATTATCCGCGTACATGAGCAACAATCGGTGAGTAGTTTATTTGATTAATGGTTATCATTCCTAGATAAGAGGGTAATGTATAACATTGACCATTTTTAGCA
>DVIO01000020.1 GCA_018711205.1 Candidatus Avamphibacillus intestinigallinarum
AACATAATAAATCTTGAATCGTATGAATGTTTAATAGCTCCAATTCTTGAGCTACTTTTTCTCCTATCCCATTAAGCACTGTAACGGGTTCTAGAAGCATGTTCATCACTCACCTTGTTCTTGAAGTGCCATTCCAAATATTTTTTCTTGAAGCATACGACCTGTTGGCGTTGCTGCTAAACCGCCTTCTCCAGTCTCTCTCAATGCTGATGGCATAGTGAGACCAATTTTATACATCGCTCCAATCACTTCATCACAAGGAATACGACTTGTTACACCAGCTAAAGACATATCAGCGGACATAATCGCTAATGTAGAACCACCGGCATTACGTTTTACACACGGTACTTCAACAAGCCCCGCTACTGGATCACAAACTAAGCCAAGCATATTTTTTAGCGTCATCGCAAATGCCTCAGCAGATTGTTGCGGCGTCCCTCCTGCCATTTCGACAATTGCAGCTGAAGCCATAGCACCAGCTGAACCAACTTCTGCCTGACAACCTCCAGAAGCACCAGCGATAAATGCATTATTCGCAACAACAAAACCAAATGCTCCTGCTGTAAATAAATAACGTACCATTTGCTCACGTGTTGGGTTCAGTTGATTTTTCACTGCAAACAATGTACCTGGCACACAACCAGCACTACCAGCAGTTGGTGTTGCGCAAATCGTTCCCATTGCTGCGTTTACTTCATTTGTTCCCATCGCTTTAGAGACAGCATCCATAATGAGATTACCAGATAGAGGTGTATGCTCTTTCATATATCTTTGGACTAGAACAGCATCTCCACCTGTTAAACCTGTAACTGAACGAACACCGTCATCTTTAAGTGCGTCTTCAATTGCCTGTTCCATAACTTGGAGATTTTTCTCCATTTGTTCATATACTTCTTCGCGTGTTCTATCTTTTGTTGCCATTTCCTGGCGAATCATAACTTCAGAGATTTGAATATTTTCTTTTTCTGCTAATTCTACTAATTCTGCTACCGAACGGAACATATCATTAAAACTCCTTTCTATTCATTATATTTTTGCTACGGAAATAATATTTTCATTTGCTTTTTTCAGCTGTTCAATGACTTCTTCACTTACAACGTCGTCAGTTTCAATTACCATTAACGCCTCTTGACCTACTTCTTTACGATTCACAGCCATATGACCAATATTCAGTCTATTTTCAGCGAAAATCTGCGCAACAGAAGCAATTGCTCCAAATTTATCATTATGCACAATTAACAAAGCAGGATTACCACCTGATAGACGTAATTCAAATCCATTTAATTCAACGATCTCAATTGTACCGCCACCAATGGAAATACCGACAATTTCAATTTCACTATCTTGGTCACCCACAATTAAACGTGCTGTGTTAGGATGATCTGTAGAGGCTTCCTCTTCAATAAACTCAATATCAATCCCTTGATCTTTACAAATTTCAAGCGCACTGCTCATTCGTTTATCATCTGTATCGAAACCTAGTAAACCACCCGCCAGCGCAAAGTCAGTTCCGTGCCCTTTATATGTTTTAGCAAACGATCCATATAAATGTATTTTAGCGTATGTTGGTTCCTTTCCAAAAAAATCACGAGCTGCTTTACCTATTCTTGCAGCACCTGCTGTATGTGAACTTGATGGACCAATCATTACTGGACCAATCACATCAAAAACTGAACTATATTTCATAATATATTCACCGCCTAATATATGTTTTCACTTAATAATCATTCTATTTAGAATTATAACAGAAATCTGTAAAAGAGTCATACCCTTTTAAATCATATAAAAGGGTATGAGAAAGACTCATCACAATCTACTATTCAATTGCAAAAATATACGCATAGATTGGTTGCTTACCTTCATATAATTCAATTTCAAGATCTGGATACTTTTCATTCACTTGTTTTTCCAACTTCTCAGCTTCTTCTGAAGAAACATCTTCTCCATAAAGAATCGTTAAGATTTCATCATCATCTGTTAGCATCGTCTTTAACAGCGTATATGCAGCATTTGATTCCGATTCTTCACAAACCTTGATCTCACCGTTAGCAATTCCGATATATTGATCCTTTTTAATTTGTAAACCATTGATCTCACTGTCACGAATTGCATATGTTATCTGACCTGTTTGTACATGTTTCACAGCATCTTTCATCGTCTTTTCATTTGCATCAATTTGCTTTTCAGGATTAAAGGCCAGTAATGCTGCTATCCCTTCAGGTATTGTTTTTGTACCAATAACTGTTACATTAGTATCCGATAAATTCGCAGCCTGTTCTGCTGCCATAATAATATTTTTATTATTAGGAAGAACGATAATATTTTCTGCATGTAATGTGTCAATTGCATCTTTAATATCTTTGGCACTTGGGTTCATCGTTTGTCCACCTTCTAGGACGTATGTTGACCCAAGACTTTTAAACATTGCACTAATCCCTTCACCCATAGAAATAGAAATCACAGCATATGGTAACTTTTGGCCTGACTTGACAGTGGATTCATTTTTTTGCTCCATAATTTTTGAATGCTGTTCACGCATATTTTCGACTTTAATATTGATTAAATCCCCGAATTTTTGTCCAAACGTCATAGCTTCACCCGGATATTCAGTATGAATATGTACTTTAACAACATCTTCATCTGAAACAACTACAAGTGAATCACCACGTTCTTGCAACGATGTACGGAAGTCTTCTTCATTAAATGGATGTTTTTCTGTTCTTTCATGATCAAATCTCACCATAAACTCTGTACAATAACCATATTTGATTTCATCTGTATCAATGTGATCCTGTGCTATTTTATGATGTTCAGCATGTACAATTTGTTCCATATTCATCTCTTCAACAGCATATTCAGGTAATGCTTCCCCATTTAAAGCAGCTAAAAAGCCTTCATAGATCGTCACAAGTCCTTGGCCACCAGAATCAACGACACCGACTTCTTTTAAAATCGGTAATAGTTCCGGCGTTCTTTGCAACGCAGCTTTTGTTTCGTGTAACACATCTTTGATAAAGGGAATGAATTCTGTTTCTGTCTCAGCTTTTTTAATTGCATATTCAGCACCTTCACGAGCGACAGTTAAAATCGTCCCTTCTACCGGTTCAACAACTGCTTTATACGCTGTTTCGCTACCCGCTTGTAAAGCTTTTGCAAAATCAGTTGTTTGAATTGAATCCTTTTCGGAAATAGATTTAGCAAAGCCTCTAAATAGTTGAGATAAAATAACGCCGGAGTTTCCTCTAGCTCCCATAAGTAATCCTTTAGCAAAAGTATTGGCAACTTGTCCAATATGCGCCTGTTCATTTACAGTAGCCTCTTTTGCTCCAAGACGCATGGATAAATTCATATTTGTACCTGTATCACCATCCGGAACAGGAAATACGTTTAATGCATCAATTTGCTCTTTATTATTTTCTAAATGACGAGCAGCCGTTTGTATCATTTGTACAAAAGTGTGACCGTCTAACGCTTTACAACTCAATTAACTTCCTCCTATATTAAAACAAGACGAATTCGCGATTTCCTTCATACATCTGTTTTAGTTCAATCTGTGTGTTGAATGTAGCATAAAATTCATTATATAATTACGTTTACTATTTTAACACGACAAATACAATTTCACTATAATACAATGGATTATATTGAAATATCTGTCAAGCCTTTTTGCTTTATAGAAAATGAAAAAATATTGCATTATTAAATTTGTTATGATAAATTATATAAGTATTAGTATGAACCGATTAATGTATTCAGGAGGTATGAACATGGCTAAAAAATGTGTAGTTACAGGACGTCAAACTCGTACTGGGAATTTACGTTCTCATGCTATGAATTCCAATAAACGTACATGGAAAGCAAATGTGCAAAAAGTTCGTATTATGGTTGACGGTAAACCAAAACGTGTTTATGTGTCAGCTCGTGCACTTAAATCAGGCAAAGTACAACGTGTATAACCGTAAAACAAAAACAGCACAGGCTCATAAGCTTGTGCTGTTTTTGTTTTCAAATTCACTTATTCCTTTTTAAACATTCCAATGAATACGCGAACAAATCCGCCAATAAATCTTGGTAGCTTAATTGTATAAAACTTCATCCGTTCCCTCCTCATCCTAAACCGAGCAGTCAACCTTTAATCGCGACTCTTTATTTCTAATAATATGCCACGGTCATATGAATAAGTACCTTCATCTTGAATTAACTCATTAGAAATACAAATTGTCTGTCCCCATTGAATAGTATGTTTATATAATGGATATGCAAAACCTTCTAAGGTTAGACCTTCAATGAATTCAGTTTGAGGAACGAATGAAATATATTTATAATTAGGATCTTGTTGAATACGGTATGTGCCAGGATTCCGCATCGTTAATTCATTAAAGGCATCTATAATCGTGCCTGAAATTCCCTTTTGTAACATATGATAAAGCAATTGGATATTTATTAATGAATGGTCTATTCTACCCCCAGATACTCCAAACATATATATATGATTGGGTTTACGGAGAATTGCTTCATCAATTGCAAGCTCTAAATCTGTTTGATCTTTTTCACGTGGAAATATTTTCATAGACTGAGCATGGGATTTAATCATCTCCATTTCTTTTTCAGAAATAGAATCAAAATCCCCAATCGCACAATCTATAGAAATATCCTGTTCAAGCACATGTAGCGTACCTTTATCAACACCAATCCAACAATCGATTTCGTCTTTAAACCTTTCAAAGTTAGGTAATAAAGATTTTGGTGCATTGGCCACTATACCGATGTTCATTGAATCGCCTTTTTTAAAGTATCAATTGCTGCTTGGCGATTTTCTTGATTGAAAATTGCACTACCGGCTACTAAAACATCAGCACCGTAATCTACACATAATTTTGCCGTTTGCTCATTTACGCCACCATCAACTTCAATTTCAAATTGTAAGCCGGCTTCTTTACGCCATTCAGCAAGTTTTTGAATTTTTTTAGCAGCTGAATGAATAAACGATTGTCCCCCAAATCCAGGATTTACCGTCATTATTAACACCATATCCAAATCTGGTAAAATATCACGAATCACTTCAACAGGTGTTGCTGGATTAATAACGACACCCGGTTTCACATCATAATTACGAATCAATTGAATCGTACGATGTAAATGCGGACACGCTTCTTGATGTACAGTAATAATATCTGCACCTGCTTTAGCAAATTCAGCAATGTATTGATCTGGATTTTCAATCATTAAATGCACATCTAACGGCAATTTTGTAATCGGCTTAATCGCATCCACCACAAGTGGACCAATTGTAATATTAGGTACAAAATGTCCATCCATTACATCGACATGAATATAATGTGCACCTGCCTCTTCAACTTCTTTTATTTCTGAACCTAGTTTTGCAAAGTCTGCAGATAAAATTGATGGTGCTAATTTAACCATATTAATACCTCGGCTTTCTGTTTTGAATATTTTCTAAAAATCTTACATAATGCTCATATCTAATTTTGGCAATTTCTCCATTTTCTACAGCTTCTTTTACAGCACATTTAGGTTCTTTATAATGTTTACAGCCCCTAAATTTGCAGTATTCAGCTTCCCTTCTAATCTCGGGGAAGCAATCGCCTAGTTCATCTGCTTCAATATTTTTGAAATCTAACGTACTAAATCCGGGTGTATCAGCAATTAACCCATTCCCGACTTGTACGAGTTCAACATGTCTCGTTGTATGCTTACCTCTACCTAAACTTTTTGAGATTTCATTTGTTTGTAAAAGTAGTTCAGGATTTAATGTGTTTAATAATGATGTTTTACCAACACCTGATTGTCCAGCAATAACAGACACTTTATCTTCTAAATAAGCTTTCAAATCCTGTTCAGAAGCTTTTGTAGAAATAAGCTTAAATGAATAACCAACGGCCTCATAAATTTCTTGAAATGCTTTTAAGTCTTCCATTTCTTCATCAGTCGCTAAATCTGTTTTTGTAACAAGAATGAAGGGTTCAATGTCCATCGATTCAATTAATACTAAAAATTGATCTAATAATAATGTGCTAAAGTTGGGTTCTTTGACAGAATTTACAATCATGACTTGATCGATATTTGCTACAGGTGGACGGACTAATGAATTTTTACGTTCTAAAATCTCTAAAATATATCCTTCATCAGGTGATTCACTTTCAAATTTCACAAAATCACCTACTAGTGGAGAAATATCTTGAATTCGAAATACACCCCGTCCACGACATTGATAAATGCCTGATTCGTTCTGTACATAATAAAAACCACTAATCGCTTTAATAATACGTCCTTCTTGCATAAGCTCACCTATCTTTATTCAGCTTCTACCGTTTTGTTCATAATTTCTTCATCATCACGAGTAACCTTATACTTACCTTTTTCATCTGATTTCAATTTAAATTTAATCGTGAATTCTTTATCTTTATGAATTTCGGTTTCTTTGTACACATCATCTATATCATGATCTTCATCTTCAATATAAATTTTTACTTCTTGTTTTTCTTTATCTTCTTTATCTTCCGGTTGATACGGAACTGTAAATGTTTCAGACTTTTTCACAGTTTTAGATTTTTTAGGCCCAGTTGATATATACACATTAACAACTTCGCCTTTAACGAGTTCTGTATCTCTTTCAGGATCTTGCTTAATGACTTCACCTTTAGGTACATCATCAGATGATTCCTCGTGACGTTGATAAACCAAACCATGTTTATTTAAATACGTTTTAACCTCATCTTCAGTCATACCTTTAAGGTTATTTAAACTAATCATTTCAGGTCCAGCACTTATTTCCATAATCACAGTTGTTTCACTTGGTACAACTTCATTTCCTGGAGTAGGCTGAATTTGTTTTAAGATCTCTCCCTTAGGTTCATCAGAATATTTTTCATAAGGAATGATATTATTGAAACCCATTTCTAATAGTTCCTTCTCAACATTATCAAAATCTTTGTCAGAATAGTCATTCATGGTGATTTTCTCTTTCCCCTGGCTAACATATACGGTCACAACAGAATCCTCTTTAATCACCTTTCCAGCTTTCGGTGATGTTTTAGCAACATATCCCTCATCGATTTCATCGGAATACATATAAGCACGTTCTGTTCGTAAGTTTTGGCCTTCTAATACATCCACTACATCTTCATATTCCTTATTGATTAAATCCGGCACTGTACGATCTTGTGGCCCGAAAATTTTAGGAGCAAAATAAATAGCTGCACCAATCAAAATTAGCATGAGTGGAATAAACCATAAAAGCCAACGTTTCCTGCGTTTTTTCTTTTGCTTTTTGTTCTTCTGCTTTTTCTTTGTAGCCTTATCCTCTTTTACTGCTGTTGCTTTATGAACAATCGTATCTTCTGCTTGTGTTTGGTTGACCAAATCATCGGTAATAATGGGAATCGCTTTAGTTGCTTCATCATCTTCGGTTGGAGGTATGTACTTTGCTTCTTCCTGATAATTCGGATCTAGCACCTTATCAATTGCCGTTTCCATCTCAGCAATTGTTTGAAAACGATGAAGCGGATTTTTAGCGGTAGCCTTTAAAACAATGTTTTCAACACCTTGAGATACATCTGGATTAAATTTTTGGATTGATGGTGTATCATATTGTAAATGTTTAATGGCAATTGACACAGGTGATTGACCATCAAACGGCAATTCGCCAGTTAACAATTCAAATAGTAGAATACCTAAAGCATATATATCTGATTGCTTAGTCGCTGTTTCTCCTCTTGCTTGTTCGGGAGATAAATAGTGGACTGATCCCATAATAGAGTTTGTTTGAGTTAACGATGTAGCGCTTAAGGCAATAGCGATACCAAAATCTGTTACCTTCACTTGACCTGATGAATCAATCAAAATATTTTGTGGCTTAATATCACGATGGATCAATTCATTATTATGGGCTGTTGCAATAGCTGATAAAACTTGTTTCATGATGTTCATTGCCGTTGCAACAGGTACAGGATGATTTTTAAAAATATATTCCTTTAAAGTCATACCATCTACATATTCCATAACCATGTATAAAATATGTGATTCTTCACCGACATCATAAATATTTACAATATTGGGATGTGCTAAACTTGTCGCAGATTGTACTTCGCGTTCAAATCTTGCAATAAACTCAGCATCATGTGTATATTCCAATCGTAATACCTTTACTGCCACATCGCGGTCTAAAATTAAATCATGTGCTAAATAAACATTAGCCATACCGCCGCCACCGATTGTTTTCTTAATCTGATAACGTCCATCTAATAAATGACCTTCTAACATGGCTCTACACCTATTTCTGCTGTGCAAACATTACTCATCATCGATAGAGATATGTTATCTTCTCCTCCCCGTTGATTTGCGAGTTTTACTAATTCCACACCAATAGATTCAAGAGAATGATCTTGTTCTAAATATGTTTGCAATTCATCTGCGTTGATTTTATTTGTCAATCCATCTGAACAAAGTAACAATTTATCCCCTTTTTCCCAATTTAACGATTGGATATCTGGCTTAATATTTTCCTCCGTGCCTAACGCTTTTAAAAGTACATTTTTCTGTGGATGATATGCAGCGGCTTCTTTTGTAATTTCTCCACATTTTAATAATTCATTTACTAAGGAATGATCTTCTGTTACTTGATTAAACCCGTATTGATTTAAAACATAACATCGACTATCCCCAATATGACCTATCGTGAGAAATTCTGGTGTGCAAATTGATATCACAACAGTTGTACCCATTCCTTTTAATGATTCATTTTCGATACTATAGTGATAAATATCTGTATTAATTTTTTTTAAGGTATCTACTAACCAGCTTTCACATTCTTCAGGCGTCGTAAAAGGCATATTTATTTGTTTCCAGTAGTCTTCTATATGAGAAATCACAAGATTACTGGCAATATCACCAGCCTGGTGTCCTCCCATACCATCAGCAACGACTGCCAAATATTGGTTGAATTGATTTTTAAAAATTCCACCGGCATCCTCATTCAGTTCACGTACCCGCCCTTTATCTGTTAAAAAGAATTGCTGCATACCTTTCACCCCATTTATCAATTGATTTCACGATCGACCCGGACAAGCCTAGTGATGAAAAAGCCGTCTGTATTCATCGTTTGAGGAAATATTTGTAAACCATATTTTGTTATGCCGTTTGATTGTTGTAAAGGAACAGGTAATTCTTGAATAAAGGATTCATCAACTGTAAATTCATCGTGCGTTGTTAAAAATTGTTGAATCACAGCCTCATTTTCCGCCTTATCAACTGTACATGTACTATAAACGAGCGTACCTGATTTCTTTAACATGGGTGCGACATGTTTCAATATATCTAATTGAATAGATGCCAAATTTTCAATATCTTCTGCTGTTTTGTGGTATTTAATCTCTGGCTTGGAACGAATGACACCTAAGCCTGAACACGGTGCATCGACTAAAATATAATCAAAAGTTTCAGCGTCATAATAGTCATCTAATTTACGAGCATCATGTCCATTTGCTACGACAATATCAATACCTAAATGTTTAGCAGTATCCTGTACTTTTTGAGCCTTCTTTTTATGAATATCATAAGCATGAATGTTCCCTTTATTTTGCATCTTCTCCGCGATATGCGTCGTTTTACCACCAGGTGCACTACAAGTATCTAATACAAATGAGTGCTCTTTAGGATTTAATATTTCAGTAACTAGCATTGAGCTTTGATCTTGAATCGTTAGCATGCCTTTTTTAAATAGTGAAGCATGTAAAATATTACCTTCTTTTATAACAATGCCCTGCGGGGAAATTTTTGAAGGCTCTACAGCATAGCCTTCTTTCTCAAGAACTGTCATCGCTTCATGACGCGTCATTTTTAAAGGTTGAACTCTAACAGAAACTGGTTTCTTTATGAGATTTGCTTCTGCCATCGCTTTAACAGTGTCATATCCATAAGCATCAATCCAACGGTTAATTAACCATTCTGGATGACTCGTCTCAATAGCTAAACGCGTTTCTTTATTGACAATATCAGCTATATCTCTTTGTTTTTTTCTTCTTACATTTCGTAACACACCATTTACAAAAGAGCCAATACCTTGATGTCCCCTTTGTTTCGCTATTTCAACAGCTTCATGAATAATCGCATGATCAGGAATTCGATCTAAAAAGAACATTTGATAATACGACATTCGCAATAACACAGTGACCCAAGGTTGTAATGACTTTTTTGTTTGAATAAAAGGTTCTAAATAATAATCAATCGTCATCTGTCTTTGAATCGTTCCATACACAATTTCTGTTAACAATCCTTCATCTTTATGAGACAAAGTTTTTTGCTTCATCTGCTGATCAATTAATAAATGACTATATCCTGAACCTTGCTCTACTTTTAATAAAATATCTAAAGCAACTGAACGAACTGTATTATTCTTTGTCTTTTTCATCTAAAATCACACCTAATTGGATACGTTCTTTTGAACCACGTAAATAATCTTTCACAAACATTCTTTTTTTTCCTGCGGGTTGGATTTCCGTAATTTTAATACCTAGTCCATCTCCACAAGCTACAACAAAATAATCATCTTCAACAGCTACAATTTCACCAGGTGCTGCATCATAATATGTTTCACCTAGAACACTCGTCCAAATTTTCATGATTTTATTTTTATAAGTTGTAAATGATACAGGCCAAGGACGCAAACCACGAATTAAATCATAAATGGTTTGTTGAGGTTTTTGCCAATCAATCCGCTCAACTTCTCTTGTAATATTCGGTGCAAAAGTTGCCTTTTCTTCATCTTGTGGTATTCTTTCTAATTCATGATTTAACAGTTTAGGTAATGTTTCTAAAAGCAATTCCGAACCTACTTCGGATAGTGAATTATGCAAAGATTCTACATCGGCCTCGAGACTAATCTCTACTTCTTGTTGAGTTAGAATATCTCCAGCATCTAATTTCTCAGCCATATACATAATGGTTACACCTGTTTTTTTCTTACCTTCAATAATCGCATAATGTATCGGTGCACCTCCACGTAACTCTGGAAGCAAAGATGCATGAACATTTATACAACCATAAGATGGGAAGTCTAATAATGCTAAAGGTAAGATTTGGCCATATGCAGCTGTAACAATTAAATCTGGTTTTGCATCAATGATCTTTTGATAATCTGTCTTTAATTGTTCTGGTTGAAAAACTGGTAATCCCAATCTTTCAGCTTCTTTTTTCACAGGTGGAGCTGTCATAACTTTTTTTCTGCCTTTAGGTCGGTCTGGCTGTGTAACGACGAGGGCGATGTCATAATGAGCTTCATGTAATTGTTGTAAAATGGGTACTGAAAAATCTGGTGTTCCCATAAAAACTATGTTCTTCATATGTTAATCTCCTTTTTACATCATATGAAAAGGTTCTAAATCAATTTTAATTTGTAAACCATTTTTCGTTTCTGTATCAAAATGCGCGATGATTTCATTTAATATGGCTCGAAGTCGAGGTTCACGCTTATATTTTACCAAACATTGATAACGATAACGATCTTTTATTCTTACAATGGGTGAAGGTGTCGGACCAAGAATTGTCGTCTTGTCTTCTACTCTTTGTTTCAGCATTTGAACAATCTTTTGAGTCGTTTGAATACAAATAACTTGATTTTCATCCGATACCGTTATATTTGCTAAAAAAACATATGGGGGATATTGAAACGTTCTTCGAATATCCATTTCTTTTTGATAAAACTCTAAAAAATTATAGGCACTCGCAAGTTTAATACTATAATGGTCTGGTGTGTAAGATTGCACGATAACTTCACCCTGTAATTCATGACGACCAGCCCTACCACTTACTTGAGTTAACAATTGAAAGGTTTTTTCACTCGATCTAAAATCCGGCAAATGAAGCATTGAATCAGCAGTGAGTACACCGACTAATGTAACATGCTCAAAATCTAATCCCTTTGCAATCATTTGTGTACCTAATAAGATGTCGGCTTCCTTATTCGCAAAAGATTGTAATAATTTTTCATGAGCGCCTTTACGTCTTGTCGTATCATTATCCATTCTAATCACACGTGCCTCTGGAATCAGTTGTGTTAAAGATTCTTCTACTTTTTGTGTACCTGTACCAAAATAACGAATTGCATCACTTTCACATTCGGGACAAACAGGTGGCATAGGTTCTTCATGAGAACAATAATGGCATTTTAACGTATTCATTTTCTTATGATACGTCAATGCAATATCACAATGCGGACATTCTTTCACAAAGCCACAATCACGACACATTACAAAAGTAGAATACCCACGACGATTTAACATGAGAACAACTTGTTCACCTTTTTCAATGCAGCGTTCAATTTTCTCTTTTAACACTCGTGAAAACATTGTTCTATTCCCGGCGTGTAATTCCTCACGCATGTCAATGATTTCTACAGAAGGCATCGTTAACGTATTCGTGCGCTCTGTTAGTGTTAGTAATGTATAAATACCTTTTTGAGCTCTCGCATAAGATTCTAATGTTGGTGTCGCACTCCCTAATACAACAGGACATTGATAAGTCATAGCGCGTTTAATTGCCACATCTCTAGCATGATATCTCGGTTGATCTTCTTGTTTATAAGTCGTTTCATGCTCCTCATCAATAATGATAATGCCAAGATTTTCAAAAGGCGCGAAAACAGCAGAACGAGCTCCGACCACAACCTGAACCGATTTGTTTTGAATTTTACGCCACTCATCATATTTTTCCCCAGCTGATAATGCACTATGAAGAACAGCAACATTTGATCCAAATCTTTCTTTAAATCTCGTCACCATTTGTGGGGTTAATGCAATTTCTGGAACGAGGACAATTGCCTCTTTTCCTTCTTCAACGACATGTTGAATCGCCTGTAAGTAAATTTCTGTTTTCCCACTTCCGGTAATCCCATGTAATAAGAAAACATCATGCTCTTCTTCTCGAATCTTTTGATGAATCGGTTCAATCGCTTGCTTTTGTTGTGGTAACAAAGCTAACGGTTCTGTTTTATTGAATGCTTGATCATTATAAGGATTTCTTAACACTTCATGTTGCTCAATTTTTAAAAAGCCCTTCGTAACAAGTTGTTTTAATGTGGATAAAGTTGTATTTAAACTCGCTAGTAAATCTTTTTGAAGAATAGGTTCTGGATACTCAATAAAATATGCTAAAATTTCACGTTGTTTCTTTGCCTGTAAAGATAAATTGTCTAACCCTTCTTCTAAATAATGCAGTTCTTTGTTTGGTAAAACATAGGATACATACTTTTTCGTAATATTTGATTTTACAAGATAATTAACTTCGACGTCCCCATTTTGTACTGCTCCTTGAAGTAGCTTTAAGGGAATTGCTAAAGTTTCAATTCGTTTATCATCAACTGTATCTGCTTCCCCAAAGGCTTCCTCTAACTGCGGGCTTAATGTATCTTCAGTTACTTTTGTATATTCTTTTTTATATTTTGATTTTAAAGCTTGTGGTAGCATCGCTTGAAAAGCTGTAATATATAAACATAACGTATCATGGGCTAGCCACTTTCCTAGTGACAATAGCTCTGGTGTTAATGCTGGAATGATATCGAGTACTTCAATAATTTCTCTCAGTTTACTAAATTTTGACTCATCGGAAAATCCAACAACAAAACCTGTTATTTTTCGTGGCCCAAATGGAATGATTACACGCATACCTTCTTGTAATATCTCACAGTATTTATCAGGTACGATATAATCGAATGTTTGGTTGATCGAACTTGCAGGCACATCTACAATGACATTTGCTATTTTCACTGTAAACCATCCCTTTGCTCACAAATCTGGACTAGAATCTTCTTCGCAATATCATGTTTACTTAGTAAAGGATATTCAATACGTTCCTCATTTTTATTAATATATGTCACAATATTATTGTTGCTTGCAAAACCAATATTTGATTTTTTGACATTATTAATGACAATTGCATCTAAATTTTTCCTTTTTAATTTATCTAATCCATATTCCAAAACATTTTGTGTTTCAGCTGCAAATCCGACTAGAAATTGCGTTGTTTTTTGCTCTCCCAAAGAGGCTAAAATATCTTGTGTACGTTCCATCTCGATGGATAGATTACCTGGTTGTTTTTTCACTTTATTCGCATATGTTTCAACTGGCTTATAATCTGAAACAGCAGCTGTTTTAATGACAATATCACTCGATGGAAAATACCTATGCATAGCCTCATACATGTCTTCAGCCGTTGTGACATCTATACGTTTTATATTAGGATGATGCACTTCAAGCTCAACTGGACCTGTAACCAATGTCACTTCTGCACCTAAATTTGCCGCTTCCTCAGCAAAAGCAAAACCTGTTTTACCAGATGAGCGATTAGATAAAAAGCGTACGGGATCGATGATTTCTCGGGTCGGACCAGCCGAAATCAAAACCTTTATACCTTTTAACCGCTGACGATTGATTAAATGATTTTGAATGACTTGAATGATTTCCTTTGGTTCTTCTAAACGTCCTTTACCAATATAACCACAGGCAAGATATCCAGCACCTGGTTCAATAAATTGAAAACCACGTTTTTCAAGTAACTTCATATTTGTCTGTATGGCTTCATTTGCATACATATTTACATTCATAGCAGGCGCTATATACACTGGAGCCGTTGTCGCTAATAATGTCGTAAGAAGCATATCTTCTGCAATACCATAGGCAAGTTTTGAAATTGTATTAGCTGTCGCAGGTGCCAAAATAAAGAAATCAGCCCAATCAGCTAAATCAATATGGGCAATTTTTTCTGGATCCAATTCATCGAAAACGTCAACGTGTACTGGATTTCTAGACAACGCTTGAAAAGTTAATGGTGAAACGAATTTAGTTGCACTTTTTGTCATAATAACCTTTACAGAGGCACCTTCTTGCACGAGTTGACTAACTAACGTACATGCTTTATATACAGCGATCCCACCTGATACACCAACAATAATCTTTTTCTTTTGAAACATAACAGGTTTCACCTCTTTAAGTGTAATCAAAAAGAAAACCCTCGCATTAAAAATAAGCGAGGATATCAGTTGTATTATTTTGCGACGTATAATTTACCAGCGTCTACCTCTTCAAGCGCAATCCCAACAAACTTGTGAGATTTCGGTTCTTCTAGTACCGTTTCTTCATCGTTACGTAAATCACGCGCTCTACTTGCAGCAATGGTTACCAATGTGTATTTTGATTTAATATGTTTTTGTAATGCATCGATTGATGGTTCTAGCATAATGATTCATCCTCCAATATTTTTTTATAGATATTTTCAACACGCTCACGTTTACAATGTTCGCTTTTTACGATTGCTTGTACTTTCTCAACCGCATGATCAACTTGATCATTCACAACAACATAATCATAAGCATGCATTAAACGAATTTCATTTTGCGCTTCTTTTAGACGATTTTTTACCAAATCATCCGTTTCTGTACCCCTGTTCACAATTCGATTTTTTAATTCATTTAAACTAGGCGGGGATAAGAAAATAAACACACCTTCAGGAAATCGTTCTTTTACTTGAATGGCACCTTGAACTTCAATCTCTAAAAAGACGTCTTTACCTGCATTGATCATGTCTGTGACATAGCTTTTAGGTGTTCCATAATAATTATCTACATATTGTGCGTATTCTAAAAGTTCTCCTTGTTCAACTAATGCTTCAAATTCTTCACGTGATTTGAAAAAATAGTCTATACCATCTGTTTCACCTTCACGTATTTGTCTTGTAGTCATCGAAATAGAATAATGTAAATCTGTATTATGTTCGAATAATCTTTGACGAACTGTTCCTTTTCCAACTCCCGAAGGACCTGATAATACGAATAAAATCCCCTTTTCTTTTTCCAAAGCTCTTCCTCCGTTCTAAATCACTACTTTATGTACATTCATTCTACAGAAATCATCATTCTTCGCAATTTATTATTCTTCAGGCATTTCTTCATGACTGATGACACGCTGTCCAACTGTTTCAGGCTGAACGGCTGATAGCACAACATGATCGCAATCTGTAATAATAACTGCTCTTGTTCGTCTACCATAAGTTGCATCGACAAGTTTATTATTATCACGTGCAACTGTAATGATTCGTTTAATCGGCGCTGATTCAGGTGACACAATTGAAATAATTCGATTCGCTGAAACAACATTCCCAAAACCGATATTAATTAGTTGTAAACCCATATATATGATTTCCTCCCAAACTACACTACATACATTTATGAATGTACCGTAATTATTTTTGTTTGTACTTTACTATAAGATTAACCATAATAACAACATAATGATTTCATCTACTAATAAACTCTTAGTTTATACTTCCAACTATAATGAAAAAATATCTAATATATATCTAATGTATAGTATAACATGTATACTTATTTATTTGCCATGTGAGAGACAAATCCTTTTTAGAAATGCAAAAAACTTCCTTCACCTCTTTGTTAAAGGAAGTTTTGCCTTTTGCTTGCTTAAATTTTCTTGGAAAAGCCAAATAAAATTGTCGGAATGGCAGCTAAGCCAAAGACTAGCAACCAATCATTTAGATGTAAAGCAACTGTGTGGAAGATTGGTTGTAATGGAGGCCAGTGCATTACCACAATCATCATCAAAAAGGAAATGATGACAGCAGCAACTAAATATAAATTTTCAAACGGATTTCTTGAAAAAATAGAACTTTCCGAACGGCAATCGAATACATGAATTAATTGACTAACAACTAACGTTGCAAACGCTATCGTTCTAGCATACGTTAAATGAGCTGGATTATTTTGATAAGCAACCCAAAAAGCTATAATGGTTACGAGGCCTATCATAAATCCTCTACTTATAATTTTAAATCCGAGTCCTCTAGCTAACACACTTTCTCTTGGATTTCTTGGTTGTCGTTTCATCACTTCGTCTTCAGGATTATCTAATCCAAGTGCCATTGCCGGTAGCCCATCTGTTACTAAATTAACCCACAATATTTGTACAGGTACAAGCGGTAAAGGTAGTGCTAGTAAAATTGCAAATAACATGGCTAGTATCTCGCCAACATTCGAAGCTAATAAATACCGAATAAACTTACGAATATTACCGTAAATATTGCGCCCTTCTTCAATTGCGGCACGAATTGTACTAAAGTTATCGTCCATTAAAATTAATGATGAGGCTTCCTTTGTTACATCTGTTCCTGTAATACCCATGCTGATGCCAATATCACTTGCTTTAATAGCAGGCGCGTCATTTACACCATCACCTGTCATCGCAACAATATGACCTCTTTTTTGAA
The DNA here is from genome assembly GCA_018711205.1 of Candidatus Avamphibacillus intestinigallinarum. Lineage (GTDB taxonomy): Bacteria > Bacillota > Bacilli > Bacillales > Amphibacillaceae > Avamphibacillus > Avamphibacillus intestinigallinarum. Next base: position 17,290 of record DVIO01000020.1, read on the forward strand.
ATGCATGGATAATTTTTAATTTATGCTCCGGACTCACACGTGCAAATACATATACTTGATCAATGATCTCACTTAATTCATCCTCAGACATGCGATTTAACTCTTGTCCAGTCAAGACGAGTCCATTTTTAGGTCGTAAATGAATTTCATCTGCTATGGCCTCTGCTGTCATTTTATGATCACCTGTTATCATGACTGTTTTAATGCCTGCTTCTCTACATTCTTGAATCGATTGCTTCACTTCTTTACGTGGAGGATCAACGATTCCATATAATCCAATAAATGTAAGATTTGATTCAAGCACGTCTTCATGTAAAGAAGTTGTTTCATCTAACGGACGAATGGCGATGGCAATTGTCCGAAACGCTTCTTGTGCCAATTCGTCTACTGCGTCTACAATATGATGCTGTTTGTAAAGCACTTCTTTTCCTACATGTGTATGCTGATAACGACAACGTGGTAGCATCACTTCTGGAGCGCCTTTTGAGATAAGTAGCCGCTCTCCAGTTAACGTGCGAACTATCATACTCATACGTTTGCGATCAGAGTCAAATGGCAATACTTTTTCTATTTGAAAATCTTGATCCTTTTGATAATCTAATCCATATTTTCTTGCAGCGATTAACAAAGCGCCATCTGTTGGGTCTCCTTGAACAACATATTCTCTTCTTTTCACATGAAGTGTCGATTCATTACAGAGCATTCCATATAAAAGCATATCCTCCAATGCATCTGATACAATCGGGTTATTTTTGTCATTTAAGATAAATTGCCCTACTGCGTCATATCCCTCTCCTGTTACATCAATAAATTGATCTTGTAACCAAACTTTTTTTACAGTCATTTTGTTTTCTGTCATTGTGCCTGTCTTATCAGAGCATACAATAGAAGCACAACCTAACGTTTCGACAGCTGATAATTCTCTAACAATTGCTTTTTTACGAATCATTCGTTGTACACCAAGTGATAGGGCGACCGTTACAATGGCCGGTAACCCCTCAGGTATTGCAGCAACTGCTAATGAAACCCCTGCTAGAAACATTTGATACATAGGATGTCCCTCTATAATACCTAAGACGACAACTAATGCCGTTAGTAATAATGCAACAGTAATCAATATTTTCCCTAATTGTTGTAAACGATATTCAAGTGGTGTCTTTTGCTTACTTGTTTGACTCATCAGTGAAGCGATTTGCCCCATAACCGTTTGCATACCGGTACCAACAACAATTCCTAGTCCGTTACCTTTTGTTACAGTCGTCCCCATAAACACCATATTCTTTTGATTTTGAGGTTCTAAATCTAGATCACCTGAAGCTTTTATGTCTTTTGCAATCGGTACAGACTCACCAGTCAATGCGGATTCTTCCATTTCTAATGCATGCTGCTTCACCAATCTCATATCTGCCATCATGCGGTCACCTGTTTTGAGTTGAACAACATCTCCAATAACCAATTCCTTTGAACTGATTTCCAACCACTTGCCTTCTCTTAACACAACAGCATGTGGTGCGGCTAGCTCTTTTAATTTATCTAACGATTTCTCTGCTTTACGTTCCTGAAAATAACCAATAAAACCATTTATCAATACAATAATCATAATGGCAATTGCATCAATATATTCACCGAGCAAGCCAGCAACTAAAGTAGCTGCCAGTAAAAGCAATACCATAAAATCTTGGAATTGTTGTAAAAATAGAAATAGCTTTGATGGTTTTTTATCTTGAATCATTTCATTTAATCCATATTGTTTGCGCCTTTCTTCTATTTGCTTTTTATACAAGCCTTTGTTTTTAGAAACATGTAATTTTTGTTCTATTTGATCAACATTCAGAACATGCCATTTCAAATCGAATTCCCCCGCATCTTGATCATATCTGTTTGCTGCCTATTTCATATCTATGTAGACAACCTTTAAAAAATGCTATAATAAACAAACGAGGTGATCACATGCCATTTGACGGAATTGTAACAAGGGCAGCAACCAATGAACTTCAATCAAAAGTTTTACCTGGGAAAATTAATAAAATTTATCAACCAACAAATTCAGAACTTGTTTTAACAATTCGTAGCAATAGACAAAATTATAATTTATTACTATCAATACATCCTACGTACGCTCGATTTCATATAACGAATGAGAAATTTGTGAATCCAGAAGAGCCACCGTTATTTTGTATGGTGTTACGTAAGCATTTAACAGCGTCTTTTATTGAATCGATTGAACAGATTGAAATGGAAAGAGTCGTTGTCATCACATTGCAGTCAAAAAATGAAATTGGTGACATCACACAAAAACAACTTTATATTGAACTAATGGGCAAACATAGTAATATTATTTTGGTAGACGGTGAAAAAAATCATATCATTGACTGTATGAAGCATATTGGCGTTTCTCAAAATCGTTATCGTACACTACTCCCTGGTCAACCTTATACATTACCGCCAAGTCAGGATAAATTAAATCCTTTAGAAGTAGATGGAGACACGTTTATAAGTAAATTAGATTTTAACCAAGGTAAGATTGATCAACAAATCGTCCAAACATTATCAGGTTTTTCTCCGATGGCTGCAAAAGAACTTTATAATCGAAGCCATTTAGGTAATATCGATTCTTATCGAACAGCCTTTTTGCATATTCAAGAGGAAATGAAGGGGAATCAGTGGAAGCCTCATATTGTAACCGAGCCAAAAGAAGATTTCCATGTGTTAAATATGACATCACATGTGGCTATTGAACATGAATTCCATTCAATACATGAAATGCTAGATGCATTCTATTCTGGTAAAGCCGAAAGAGATCGTGTCAAGCAACAGGCGAAAGACTTATTACGATTCATAAAAAATGAAAAAGATAAAAATAAGCGAAAGCTAAAAAAACATCAACTTACCTTAAAAAAGGCGGAAAATAAAGACACCTATCAGAAGCAGGGCGAACTACTTACTGCACATCTTCATCTTGTAAAAACAGGTGATCAAGACGTTACGGTAACAGATTATTATGATCCAGATGCTAAACAACTGACGATTGCGCTGAACCCTCAAAAAACACCGAGTGAAAATGCGCAACAATTCTTTAAAACCTATCAGAAAATGAAAACTTCTGAACAAGTTGTTCAAAAGGAAATTTTAAAAACTGAGCGAGAGATTGATTATTTAGACCAATTGGCACAACAAATTGAAGTTGCCCATGTTGAGGATATTACAGACATTCGAGAAGAATTAATTGATGAAGGCTATATGAAACGAAAAACAAAAGATATTAAAAAGAAACAAAGACAAAAACGACCTAAAATTGATCAATTTATTGCAAAAGATGGAACTTTGATTTGCTTAGGGAAAAATAATAAGCAAAATGAATATTTAACCATGAAAATGGCCCATCGTAATGATACATGGCTACACACGAAAGATATTCCTGGTTCACATGTCGTTATTCGCTCTGATAAACCATCTGAAGAAACATTATTTGAAGCTGCCCAACTTGCAGCTTATTATAGCAAATCGCAAAACTCTTCTTCAGTTCCTGTTGACTACACACTAGTCCGACATGTGAAAAAACCGAATGGTTCTAAACCTGGATTTGTCACATATGACAATCAAAAAACATTAACGGTCACTCCAACTAAGGAAGTTATCGACGCATTAAAAAGTCGAAAGGCGAATTAATTCACCTTGGGCTAACCTAAATATTTGAGACAATATAAAACACCTTC
>DVIO01000163.1 GCA_018711205.1 Candidatus Avamphibacillus intestinigallinarum
ATGTTCACCTTGTTTTGTTGTATCTGGTACAACAACCGCAAAGGCTACTTCTGGATCATCATAAGGTGCATAACCTACAAGTGTAAGATTTTCGGTATCTGCAATTTTCTTCCCATCTTTGTACACTTCATTTTCCGCAGTACCTGTTTTACCAGCAGGTTTATAATCTACATTTTGGAAGTAACTTGAGGCGGTACCTTGAGATGTTTGATACACACGTCTAAAGCCTTCTTGCACACGCTTCACATATTTATCATCCATTTGAATTCGATTTAATACATCTGTTTCTACTGCTTTAAACACTGGACCAAGCTCACCATTTTTTGATGAATTTGGTTCTCTTGCTTCTTTTAAGAAATGTGGTCGTACGCGGTAACCATCATTGGCAATCGTTGAAACATATTGACCCAATTGCAATGTCGTAAACGTATCATACTGACCAATCGCAAAGTCCATCAGTAGACCTGGATTATGTTTGACCGGTCCTTCATATCCCGTACTTTCAAATGGATAATCGACACCTGTCTCCGTACCAAGTCCAAATTGTCTAAAGTAGTTACGCATTTCTTGAAAAGCATCTGTATCAAATTTCGCTTTTCGGCCATTTGGATTCCCGTATTCGCCACCCATTCGTAGTGCAATATAAAACATATATACGTTTGATGAGCGCTGTAACGCAGTTAATTCATTAATCGATCCCATATTTTGCCATGAGCCTTTTTTCGGTGTACCTAAAATCTTAATGGGAGCGTCATAGAAATACGTATCTGGCTTAATGACGCCTGATTGATATCCTGATAAAACGGTTGCTCCTTTTACTGAAGAACCAGGTCTATGCGCGTCATACAATGCCTGATATGCTGCATTCTCAAATTTCCCTTTTTTGCGGTCATAATGCTGGCCAGAAACAGACAACAATTCTCCAGTTTTCGGATTCATTACAACCGCCATCGCATCATTCATATGAGGGTTTGCTCCAACTGCTTTTTTCATTTCTTTCTGAATCACTTTATCGACCTTTTCTTGCAATTCCATATCAATCGTTAAGACAAGATCTTTACCTCTTTCACCAGGAACAACAACATCTGAGTCTATCACGACATTATTTTTATCATTCGTATACTGCACTTGTTCCTTACGACCTCTTAATAGTTCTTCATATTGTTCTTCTAATCCATTTTTACCGACACGGTCATTTCGATTGTAGCCTCGTGTTAAGAAATAATCTTCTTTTTCACTTGGAATCCCTTGTTCTTGAGTTGTAATCGAGCCGAGCAAACTATTAAACGTATCTTTATATGGATACACACGGTTCCAATCCGTTGTAGCATTTACACCCGGTAATTCATCTAAATGCTCTGCAACTTGGGCGTATTCTTTTGCAGTCACATTTTTATTCTTAATAATTTGTGGTGTAAGTTCTAACCCTTTGTCCAATTCTTTTTTAATGGCAATGACCTCTAATTGTTCATCGGTAAACGATTTTACGTCTTTATCTGGAATACGTTCCAACACTTCGTTATATTGGTCGGCGTTACTTAATTTCGCAGCCTCTTCTTCAGATAAACGACCATTCGCTTTTTCTTCATCTTGTAAAAATACATACTCGCGTTTATCGCGATCTGTGATTTTATCCAATGACTTTTTATCATCCATCGAAATATAAGTAGCTAATTTTTCTGCTACTTCAAGCTTTTCTTTAGCTTGAGCATTTTTCGGAGGCGTGTATGTAATTGAATAAAGTGGCTTGTTATCTACAATTGTATTATGATAACGATCATAAATTTTACCACGCGGTACTGGTAAATAGGTTGTGTCTTGAATGGTATGATCTATTTTCTCTTGATAACTTTCTCCATCAAGGATTTGCACAACGCCGAGTTGTACAATCAAAATAGAAAACAATACAAACACAACAAGAAATACTAAATTTAAACGAAAAGGCAATTGACCTTTTCTTTTTTTCTTTTTCATCGTAACCCCACCATTTTCGAAAATCATTCAGCTTACATCTTGAGTTATTATAACATTATACGATCATGATTGCAGGGATTTTTCGGGTGAATTTAAACCTTATTCATGACTTCTGTTTTTTTGATGACAAAATACATCCCAATATAGCTGCATCCAAATATCAGAATTAAAATCGTTATGACTTGTTCATTCTGAAAAAAGAAGATGCCTCCTAAAAAACATAACACCGACACAATTCTGCCTATGCTTACATATAGTTCTCTAAGTACAATATACTCCATACGATACAAACCTGCTTCACTTGCTTTGCCAATCACATCATACGTAAATGAAGCATAAGCCACATAAAAAATTGGTTCAGCAATGCCTAAAATGATTGCATACACCATTAGCTGTCCTGTGAAAAGTTCTGGCAATAAAATGAAAATAACCGCTACGTACATTAAAATAGACCCAACTAAGATAAAAAATGGTCTTCTAGAAGAACGAATGATTCTTAGTACAACAAAATAACTTATAAACGCAAGCAAGGACACCACTGTATTAATGACGCCATATCTTAATTCACTATCAATAATCATAAAAATCCAAATGGATATAACAAAAAGAAATACCCCATCTCGTAAACCTTCCAAAAAATGTGTTTGTAATAGCAATGACCAGTTGTTATTTCGCTTTTTTTCATCGATCACATAGCGTATATTAAACTGTCCTTTTGTATTACGTTGACTTATAAAGAAGCTTATTGCAATGGCGATTAAAAATAAGCAAAATGAGATTGCAAATATGACTGAATAGCCAGTAAGCCCTGTTAAACGACTAATTAAAAAGCCAGCCAAAGATGGTCCAATGATTCCAGTTATCGATTCCAGACCACCTAAACATCCATTAAATAAATCCCTTGTTTCTGGTTCCGTAATTTCAAATGTCAAAAGCTTAAATGACATCCAATAACAACCATATCCAATACCAATTAATGTGCCTAGAATAAAAATATGTTCTGACGCCTGATCATTAAATAAAAGGACTGCTAAGAAAAATAAAGCTAATAACATCATCCCGATTCGAATGACGTAAATGCGATCAATTCGTTTCGCAACGACCCCTGCTAAAGCAAAAGAAATCGTCTGAAATACATATATACACAGATTATATAATCCAATTATCCAAAAACTCTCCACTTGTTTCCATAAATATATATTGATAAACGTATTTGAAATAAACATTCCCAAAGCATATAATCCACCAATATGTAAAAGTAATATTAAATCTTTATGTGTAAACCAAATATGTTGTGCACGTTTCCATAAAAAGTTCATCTTATCTAACTCCTTTGGTGACATTAGTTTTCACCAAAAAAGAAGAGATATGCTTTTAACTTTGTATCTTTTTGCACATAAAAAAACACTAGAGATAAAATCCTTACCTCTAGTGTTTGTATTTAATTATTTTGTAGCATTTTTATAATGTTCTTCAACTTTATCCCAGTTGACAACATTCCAGAATTGTTTTAAGTATTCTGGACGTTTGTTTTGATATTTAAGGTAATATGCATGCTCCCAAACATCCACGCCTAGAATTGGAGTTTTACCTTCTGAAACTGGGTTATCTTGGTTTGGAGTACTTGTAATTTCAAGCTCACCGTTATTGACAACTAACCAAGCCCAACCAGAACCGAAACGTCCTGCTGCTGCAGCTTCAAATTTGCTTTGGAAATCTTCAAAGCTTCCAAATGTATCTTTAATTTTATCAGCTACTGAGCCTTTTGCTTCTCCGCCACCATTTGGTGATAAAATTTCCCAGAAGAAGCTATGATTTAAATGTCCGCCACCATTATTACGTACAGCTGTACGAATATCTTCAGGTACTGCGTCTAAGTTTTTAATAAGTTCATCTAATGATTTACTTTCTAGATCACTATGTCCTTCTAATGCTGCATTTAATTTTGTAACGTATGTGTTATGATGCTTCGTATGATGGATATTCATCGTTTCCTTATCAATTGTAGGTTCTAAAGCATCATATGCATATGGTAGTGATGGTAATTCAAATTTTGCCATTGTGTGTTTCCTCCTTAAAGTATCTAAATAGTATGAACTGTTCATTTTCAAGACTAACAAAGCTCACAATGACTTGCAACTGTTACGCTCTTAATTCAGAGTTTTTTTGTTTGTTTAGTCAATTTATATAAAAATAAAAACACAAGCAACTGCTTGTGTTGTGTAATGGCTCAGGACGGAATCGAACCG
>DVIO01000164.1 GCA_018711205.1 Candidatus Avamphibacillus intestinigallinarum
TTTAAAAATAAAGTAATTAAGTTACAGTTCTAGCGTAACCTAATTACTTATCTTTACTAATCTAAGCTAATAGTATAACATTCCTTAATTTTTTTCGCTAGCAGAATATGACAATTCCTTTCAATTCTCACCCAACCGAAATCGGGTTATGTTTCAATAATAAAGTATAGATGATTAATGCCATTGTACTGCAAATTAAAATCACAATACCAAGTGGGATCATCGTAGATTCGCCCATTATCCCTACAAACGGAGACACAAGCGCCCCACCACCAAATGGTAAAATACCTAAAAATGCGGAAGCACTGCCAGCTACTTCTCCTTGTCGCTGCATCCCTAAAGAAAAACTGGTTGTATTTACAACGCCTGCACTTGAGACAACTAAAAACAACGCAGGTAATATCGCCCAAATCGGTAATGAGAACATCACGACGACGATTAAAAGCAGACTACCTATAAAGGACATGATGACACCCGCTTTTAATAAATCAATTTCTTCTATTGTTGAAGATAGCTTACCTGTTAGTTGTGCTGCGATAATAATCCCTAAACCATTTACTGCAAAAATCACTGAGAATTGTTGCGGACTGACACCATATATATTTTGTAATACAAAAGGTGATCCAGCAATATAGGCAAACATGCTCATAACGACAAATGCTTGTGATAGTGCAATCCCCATAAATACTTTATCTTTTAACAATAAACCGAATGTTTTTAATGTTTCTATTAAGTCTCCTTGTTTTCTATGTTCATGAGGTAATGTTTCGGGAAGTGTAAAACTAACCGAGATTAGCATTACCAAACCAATCATAGCTAAAAACACAAAAATCGTTCTCCATGTAAACCAATTTAGAATAACGCCACCAAATAATGGTGCTAAAATCGGAGCCGCTCCATTAACTAATGCAAGTAAGGCCATAAACTTCGTTAATTCCTTACCACTATACATATCTCTCGACGCAGCACGAGCAATCACAATTCCTGAAGCTGCAGCTGTTCCTTGAATAAATCTCAATATAATAAACAGCCATATACTCGGGCTAAAATAACATAACAACGAGACAATTGTGTAAATGGTGACCGTTATAATTAATGGCTTCTTTCGCCCAACAATATCACTTAACGGACCAAAAACAAGTTGTCCAAGCGCAAGTCCAATAAGACATGATGTAATGCTTAACTGAGCTAGCGAAGCAGTTGAACCAAAATCATCTGCAACAGTTGGTAAGGATGGTAAATACATGTCCATTGATAAAGGACCAAATGCAGTTAATAATCCAAGGATTATGACCATCCAGATTTTATTGTAGGATGATGATGTGGGTTCCTTAATGATGTGATTGTTCATGCTCTTCATTCCATTCTCTTTGAACTTATCATGTACTGTACGTTAGAACAGTTCATAAAACAGATATTAATCGTAACATATCGCCTATCGATACTTCCCGATGTTTGCTTTCTATTCTACATTAGCTTATTTAAAGCCTAAAAAATCGCTTTGTGTTCTCGTAAATCGTTGCATATACAACCTCAACGGGTAAATGTTTAACTTCAGCAATTTTATAAATCACCTTATGAAGTAATTTCGGGTGGGTAAATGATGTTGCTTCTCGTATATCAAATGGCCATGGACCATCTGTTTCTATCATCATTTGCCTTAGAGGTGTCTGTTCAATTAAAAACTGTCGCTTTTTCCTATATAAAATATCAGGTGTAAACGAAATATAATAACCTCTTTGAATCACTTGCTCTAGTCTACGCTCGTCTGCTTTAAACCAATGAAAATGTGCATATCGAATCTGATACTGATCTAGTAAATGAAGTGCAATATCAGTATGTTCATAGACGACATGCAATGAAATTGGTTTATCCCATAGGCTTGCCTTCTTCATAAATTGTTCTAATAGCGCTGTATAAGGAGCTATTTTAAAATCTTTATCACTAGACGCCAAATAATAGGGTAAGCCAACTTCTCCAATCGCCACTACTTTGGCATGATGATCATCAATCGCTTGTAATAATTTATGCTGTTCTTGTTTAGACGGCAATGATTGTTCTGGATGATAGCCGATAGCTGGTTTCACACGTTCATCAACTTGATGGTATAAAAGATTATGTTGAAAAGATTCTAAATCGTTTGATACAGAAATGAGCTGCTTAATATGACAGTCCGTTAAACAATTGAGAATTTGTGCTCTTTCTGTTTCTCGGTAAAGGTCTAAATGGATATGTGCATCAATTACTGCATGCTTCATTGACTCCAATGATCTGGATCCTCCAACTGTAATTCTAAAACAGCATCATCCAGATCAAATGGCGTAATGAAATGTAATGCATAACCTTTTTGCTCAGCCGCTTCTTGTGCAATCTCATAGAAGTAACGTACACTTCCATGATTTTCTTCATCCAGTAACATTAAGCAACCATCTGTTTTGTCGACAAGCCATTTGTTTTTTTGTGAAAATTGAAAAGCTCCCTTATATTCTCCTTTAAATAATGGTTTTGAAAAATCAGCTGCCGCCATGACGTTATGATATTTTAATTGGACAGGTTCAGGCCACCGTGATTCTTGTTGTTCAAACGGAGGAATGACACCAAGTTTTAGTTCATAACCTTGCTCTTTTAAAGCTAAAACGACTTCCCCACTCCATAGTTCAACACCGTATTGCCCCGAAATCAAGACCCACTCGAGTCCTTCATCTATGAGTTGTAATAGCTTCTTTTCAATTGCTTTTTTTATAAAAATAATCCGCTCATCTTCCTCATTAAATATACCAAGTTCAAATGATTTATAACCGGTAAGTGTTACGTTTTTCATACGACCGCTCCTTTTACATTCACTCCATCTATCATAGCAAATTCAATCACCTTCATACTAATATTGAAATATACGAATGAAGTTAAAGTAAAAACATATCATGTTTAAGAAGCAAACAATGTGGAATAACAAGCGATAGACAACAAGATTACGCCACACATTATTATGTTTATAAAGGAGCTGGAGTCATTTTGACTGAATTAAATTTAGAGGTAGCAAAAGAGATCATTGCTGCTTCCGAAAAAGAAGCAGCAAATATTGGCGTACGTATGGTGATTTCGATTGCAGATGCTGGTGGGAACTTAATTGCGACTCACCGCATGGATGATGCTTGGATCGCTAGTGTAGATATCGCGACCAATAAGGCTTGGACTGCTGTCGCCCTCAAAATGCCAACTGAAAATCTCGAAGAAGAAACGGTACCTTCTGGTTCACTATATGGCTTAAATACAACCAATCAAGGTCGTATCGTCGTATTTGGAGGTGGCATACCTTTAGAGGTCGATGGCAAGGTTGTTGGCGCCATCGGTGTAAGTGGTAGTACGGTTTCAGACGATGTCAAAGTCGCCAAAGCAGGGGCACAAGCCTTTAATACATGAATATAATCTCCAAAACAACAGGTAACCCATGCGTTATCTGTTGTTTTTATGATACAATACAGGTACAACTTTTAAAGAGGAGGTGAATACGGATTGTTTGAATTTATAAATGGTGTGTATCTTGATGCGATTCCAATTTACCTATACATTAGTATTATTATTTCGGTGTTCTGCACCTATCAGCTTTTTCACATTCAAGTAACGCATCGTCATCATAATCATCATTTCTATTTGCTACATGTGCATGCAAATGAGGCGAGTGTACTACCAGAACAAAAGATGAACTTAACCATTCCAAAAACAAAGGCATGGATTCACCGCAAATATACACAGTGTATGAATGAAACCGACGAATCAGACTCCAATACTTCTCGTTTTTCAAAAGTATTATCGAGATTACGAGGAGGACATTATGGAACAATCTGTATTCACCTTTATTCATAAATACAAAAAATATATTTTATTAAGTGGGTTACTTTTTTTATTAACAGGATGCTCATCCATCAATGAACCACTTGATCCGAATGCATTAAGTGGCTTTGATTATGTGGTCTATCCATTCACCATCTTCATCAAAACAATTGCGCATATGTTTCATGAAAACTATGGCTTAGCGATTATTATTATTACATTACTGATTCGACTTGTTTTAATGCCATTCATGGTCAAACAAATGAAATCAAGTATGTTAATGAAGGAAAAAATGAATCTTATTAAACCAGACCTTGATGCTTTAAAAGAAAAGTATAAAGATAAAAAAGATATGGAATCACAGCGTGAACAACAAACCGAAATGATGGAGATTTATAAAAAGCATGATATGAATCCTTTTTCGATGTTTGGTGGTTGTTTGCCACTTCTTATTCAAATGCCTATATTACTCGGGTTATATTATGCCATTCGTAAAACTCCAGAAATTGCAGCTCATGACTTTTTATGGTTTAACCTTGGCCATACTGATATTATCTTAACCATCCTTGCCATCATCATTTACTATTTCCAATTTAGAGTTTCTCTTATTGGAATGGACGAAAAGCAAAAGAAACAGATGGCCTTTATGGGCTTACTTTCACCAGTGATGATTGGGATTATTTCCTTTAATTCACCTGCCGCCCTACCTTTATACTGGGCAACGGGTGGTTTATTCTTAATTATCCAAACGATCATTACGAAAAAAATGTTCTATGCAAACAAGCTATGAGGATTTCTCATAGCTTGTTTTTTTATGATTGGTTTTGTTGTCTTAATAAATCACGAATTTCGGTTAGTAATGCTTCTTCCGCTGTTACTTCTTCTACCTCTTCATCTTTATGACGTTTGAACTTCATCAGTAAACGAATAAAGATGAAAATAGAAAAGGCAATGATGAAAAAGTCAATAATGGATTGCAAAAAATCGCCATACATAATTTCTGCACCACCGATTGTATAGGACCAATTCGATACATTGTTTTCACTCGTAAAAATACTTAATAAAGGCATAATAATCGAATCCACAAGTGATGAAACAATTTTTCCAAAAGCTGCCCCGATGATGACACCAACAGCCAAATCCAGTACGTTACCTTCCATAGCAAACTCTTTAAAATCTTTCCACATGTAATGGACACTCCTTTATATGAATCATGATTACTTTATGTATTTTATAGACTTTTATAGATGCTGTCTATTTTTATATACAAAAAGATCCCTAGGTTAGAAATATCTAATCTAGGGATCTACATTACTTACATAACATTTCAATATTAAAACATACTTGTCGTATCATGCAAGACTGAAGGGAACGTATACACAATCTCTTTTAGATCTGAAACCTTTAATTGCAATTGGCAACAAATTGCAAAATAATTAATCAATTGATCAGCTTGATCACTTAAAATATGCGCGCCTAAGACAACATCATCTTTTTCATCTAAAATCACAATTGCTTTTGTATGTTCTTCTTGCATCACTTTAAACGAAAACCATTCAGACATATCAAGTTCATGAATTTTAATTCGTTTTCCAGTTTTCTTAGCCTCTTCTACAGATAAACCAACTGTAGCAAGTCTTGGCAATGTAAAAGCAACCGATGGGATATGTTGATAGTTAGCTTTTCGTTCATTACCACGAATTAAATTGTCGAGGATTGTTTTTCCGTCAAGCTTCGCTACAGGTGTAAGTTGGACCCCTTCTGTCATCGCCACATCTCCACCTGCATATACATGAGGATTCGACACACTTTGTAGGAATGGGTTCACTTGGATGCCTGATGAAGTATATTTAATATTGGCTTTTTCTAAGTCCATCCCTTCAATAGCTGGTACACGTCCGGTACTTGCCATACAATAATCCGTTTTCCACGTCATTTCTTTGCCAGCTTGATCTGTAGCCGTCACAAGATAACCATCCTCTGTTTTCTCTATAGATTTAGCTGATGCGTTTGTATGAATCGAAATACCGATGGCTTCTGATTCCTTTTCAAGTAGGTGAACAAGTTCCCGATCAAAACCTTCCATGATTTCTGGTCCGCGTTGTAATACATGTACCTCTGCTCCACTTCTCGCTGCAATATGAGCAAACTCCAGTGAAATATAACCCCCACCAATAAACACAATATGCTTCGGTAACGTTGTCATATCTAAAAAATCATCGCTATATTTTAAATGCTGATGACCTTCAATCGGTAATTGCATAGGTGTTGCGCCTGTCGCAATGACAATTTTATCAGCAGAATATGTCTCTCCATTCACTTCAATCGTTTGCTCATCGATAAACTTCGCAAAACCATGTAAGGTCGTTACACCTACAGAATGAAATTTATCAATACGATTTTGGGAAACATCACGTGTAAACGTATTTTTATAAGCAATTAACTCCTCCCAATTAATGGAGCTTTGACTATAGAGACCCGTCCCTTTTAGTCTAGAGTTGATTCCTACCATCTCAGTAATCTCAGATAGTACTTTTTTGGGAACACAACCTCTTAAAGGACATGTACCTCCATAGCCATTCGAATCTACGACAGCTACTTTCCATCCCAATTCACCTAATTTTTGTGTAACGGTTGTGCCAGCTGGCCCTGTGCCTATAATGATGCAATCGAAATTGTTGACCATACCGAAAAGTCCTCCCCAATGTTAAACTATTTATAGTGATTATTTTATAAACGCAATTCAAATCCTTATCTATATTTTCCCCTATTTGTTTTTCAAATAAACAATATACCTATGTAAAATACCTAAAGGAGCGCTTATTGAACATGCAAATTGAGCAAATCGTCATTCGAAAAATACAGTTACCGCTTAAACAAACGTTTAAAAATAGCCAAACATCCATTCAAACAAAAACATTTCATATCATTGAAGTCGTTGATAGTTCAGGTCAAATTGGCTATGGGGAAACTGTAGCCTTTGATACACCTTGGTATACCGAAGAAACGATTGATACTGTTTTTACGATGTTAGACAAACATATCGTGCCCCTATTACAGAAGCACCCGATTACACATCCAAATAATATGAAGGCTTTGTTCGCGACCATCAAACGCAATCATATGGCAAAGGCTGGTATAGAAGAAGCAATTTGGGATTTATATGCGAGACAGGAGCATATATCACTAAAAGCATTATTCGGCGGTAAGCAAACGAAGATACTTGCTGGAGCAAGTTTAGGAATTGAAGATTCGGAACAAGCACTATTAGAAAAAATTAACCAAGCCGTAAAGAATGGATATAAACGCATTAAAATAAAAATTAAACCTGATTGGGATCTTGAGATACTGAAAACGATTCGTACACACAATCCACATTTACCATTAATGGTTGATGCAAACGGAGCCTACTCATTAAAGGATATGCATCTCTTTAAGCAAATGGATGCACTGAACCTTTTAATGATTGAACAGCCTTTTAAAGAAGCAGATTTTTTAAATCACGCCTTATTACAAAAAGAGATAAACACACCGATTTGTCTTGATGAAAGTATTCAATCTGTGCATGATGCACAACTTGCTATTGCTTTAAATAGTTGTCAAATTATGAATATAAAAATTGGACGTGTAGGTGGATGGCAACCTGCGAAGGAGATTCATGATCTTTGTGAAAAAGCAGATATCCCAGTATGGTGTGGTGGTATGTTTGAGTCTGGCATCGGTCGTGCACATAGTATCGCGTTAGCAAGTCTTGCAAACTTCAGTCTTCCATGTGACATGCAAAGCTCAGAGCATTATTGGGAACAAGATTTAATCAGTCCACAGATCATCGTAGATAACGGAGAAATCACTGTGCCAGATCAGCCAGGGATTGGCTTTACAGTTAACCGGACACTGCTTAAACAACATACAATTGAAAAAAGTGTATATCACATATAAAATAAACAGACCTTCTTCACAACTTCATGTTGTTAGGAAGGTCTGTTTTTGCTTTAAGCAAATGCTTCAGTTAAGTTTGTTACAATTTGTTTTTTACGTGAAACAACACCTTCTAGGAAAGCACGATTATGATGTAACGTAACCGTAAATGCTTTTTCCACTTTATCTTGATGCTTACCAAGTGCAAGAACTTCTGAATTATTGTTTAAAATATCTGTTACGACAAAAACAAATAGGTCTAACTCTTTTTCATCGATTGTTTTCTCAATAGCAGTCGTAATATCAGCTTGTTTTTCTAACACATTTTCAATATCGACTGCATTTACCTGTGCAATTTCTACTTTATGGTCATGCATCGTAAATTCTTTGGCATCCATTGAAATTAGCGTTTCAACTGTTTTATCACTTAAATCGGCACCAGCTTTCAACAAATCAAGACCATAAGCTTCTAAATCTACCTCTGCAAGCTTCGCTAATTCTTTAGCGGCTGCAACATCTTCATCTGTACATGTTGGTGATTTTAATAATAATGAATCTGAAATAATGGCCGAAAGTAATAAACCTGCAATGTTTTTCGGAATTGTAACTTGATTTTCTTTAAAAATTTTATTCAAAATGGTTGCAGTACAACCAACGGGCTCAGCACGGAATAATATAGGATCCTTTGTTTCAAAATTAGCTATTCTGTGATGATCAATCACCTCTTTAATATTCGCTTCTGCAATGTTACTAACACTTTGTTGGAATTCATTATGATCAACCAAAATAACAGGTTCATCAGCAACACGGTCAATTTCACGTGGCGCTTCTTGTCCAAAAGATTGGAGTGCAAATTCAGTTTCTTTGTTCAGCTCCCCTAAACAAACTGCTTCCGCTTCGGTACCGATTTCATTTTTTAAATAAGCATAAGCAATGGCTGAGCAAATTGTGTCAGTATCAGGACTCTTATGCCCAAAAATCAATGTTTTACTCATGTGACATACCCCTTTTTTAATATTTTGTATGAATAGTTGAACTCATTATAAATGATAGATCCGATTATTCCAACTATTACACTATGTTTAATATTCTTATGTAATTCACTTATAAATTTTATCATAGTGATAACAGCTCTTCAATCTTTCCCACCTTAATTAAAACAGGAAACAAATTGCTTGATTTCAATGATTAAATACGTAATGATTGGACTATAGAGAACGTTTGGAGGGATGAATATGTTACGTCAATTACAATATTTTAATTTAACGAGACGTGTATTCACTAGGTTGGTAAAAGACATCACTGAGGATGAACTTGATGTCCAACCAGAAATCATGAATAATACATTGCGCTGGCATATCGGACACTGTATTGTCATTCCAGAACATTACATGTTCCATTACCCTGAACAATCGACACATATCCCAAGCTATTACTATGATCTGTTTGCTGCAGACACAAAGCCTGCTGATTGGACCGTCGAGCCGCCAAGCTACGAAGAATTATTAAATGAGGTCGAAAAACAAACTGAACGAATCAATCAAATAGATGAAGCAGAATTTAATGCATTATTAAAAGAGAAACTTCCTTTTGGACGTTTCGAAACATATGCAGATTTATTCGGATTCATGATTCATCATGAAGCAGAGCATATCGGACAAATGAAAATCATGCGTAAAATGATTGCACATGAAAAAGAATTGAAGCAATCATGACACAACATATGATCATTGTAGGCAGTGGAATTTTAGGCGCATCCACTGCTTTTTATTTAACACAAATGGGTCATCAAGTAACCATTATTGATCGAAAAGATAAGGGACAAGCTACAGAGGCCGCTGCGGGTATCATTTGCCCCTGGGTATCCAAACGACGGAATAAAAAATGGTATACCCTTGCTAAGAATGGTGCGAAACTTTATCCAGAGCTTGTGCAACAACTACAATTTTATGGTGAATCCGATGTTGGGTATGAACAAGTAGGCTCTCTACATCTCCATACCGATTACGAAAAGCTCGAAGACATGAAAGCACGTACATTAAAAAAACGCGAGAATGCCCCTGAAATTGGGACGCTCGATTTATTATCTCCCCTTGAGGTACAAAACAAGGTGCCTTTTTTAAATGATGATTTGTATGGTCTCTCTGTATCAGGCTCAGCTCGTTTAAATGGTGCAGATATGCGAGATGCACTGCTTGCTGCTGCAAAAAAATGTGGGGCAACCATCATTCATGGTGATGCATCCATTACTTCAAAAAATGGCAAAATCACTGGCATTGCCGTGAATCAAATAAATTATGAAGCTGATCAAATCATCTTGGCATGTGGCGCTTGGTTACCAGAAATATTAGAACCGCTCGGATATCAGGTTCAAATTAAAGAACAAAAAGCGCAAATCATTGAATTACAAATGAAACAGTTCCAAACAACACATTTTCCGGTTATCATGCAGCCTAATACCCAGTATATGCTCCCATTTCCAGATGGAAGAATATTGCTTGGTACAACACATGAAGATGAGACAAACTTTGATACCAATGTAACTGCAGGCGCCTTACAAGAAATTTTAACGAAAGCACAGGAGATTGCGCCACAATTAATGCATAGTACATTCAAAAAAGCATATGTAGGATTTCGCCCGGTCAGTCCGAATTTTTCTCCTCTATTTGGTCCTTTGCTTGATCAATCAAATGTATTTGTAGCAAATGGCCTTGGCTCATCAGGCTTAACGATGGGACCTTATATTGGTAAAATACTTGCCGCTTATCTGTCAGGCTATGAAATTGAATTAGACCTAGATGATTATCCTATCGCAGAAATGATTTCAAAGGAATCATCATAAAAATATGACTTACCGAAACCCTTATTCGGTAAGTCATATTTTACTTCACAATTAATACTGGACAATTCACTCGCTTTGCTACTTTATGGCTCACACTTCCTAACAGGAATTTTTGTAGTTTATTGAGTCCTCTACTTCCCAATACAACACAATCATACCCTTCTGTTTCAACGAACTCCACTAAGGTTGGTCCTGGATCTCCATGTAAAATATGTAATTCATAATCAAATTGCGCTTCTTCAAATTCTGCACGTACTTGACTAATTTTTTCTTTACGCGCTTTTTCGATTTCAAATGGATCATTATGATGTAATGCATCTGCTCTCGCATTTTCTCCATTTACGACGTATACAACATCAACCGCCCCACCAAACTTGACTGCTAATTCACGGGCATATTCCGCTGCTTGTACGGAATGGTCAGACCCATCCGCTGCAACCATAATCTTTTTGAACATTTCCTCACCTCATTATATTTTTCAAGTGTGCTATCAGTATATGTATCGATGAGTATATCATGTGAAGTGAATGGTAATGAATAAGGGAAATCTGTTATGCCATAACAAATTTCCCCCCTAGAAATCCATTTATTTGAGCATACCGTGTGGATCAATGACAAATTTCTTAGAAACCCCACCATCAAACTCCTGATAAGCATTTGGGGCTTCATCAAGTGAAATAACGGTTGCATTCACTGCTTTTGCAATATTTGCTTGACCATGTAGTATCGCTTGCATTAAGTCACGATGATACCTCATAACAGGTGTTTGGCCCGTGACAAACTGGTGTGCTTTTGCCCATCCTAGACCAAAACGAATTTTTAAAGATCCAAATTGTGCATCTCTATCTTCTGCTCCCGGATCTTCAGTAACATATAAACCGGGTATCCCCATCTTGCCACCTGCTTCAACAATACCCATCATAGAATTTAAAACAGTTGCTGGCGCTTCCTCATGGTCCGTTCCATGACCATACGCCTCAAATCCAACCGCATCAATGGCGCAATCAACTTCTGGTACACCTAAAATTTGTTCAATTTGTTCGCCAATATCATCATGTTCCATAAGATTAATTGTTTCACAGCCAAAACTTTTTGCTTGATCTAACCTAACTGATTTCAAATCACCAACGATTACAACTGAAGCACCGAGCACTTGGGCTGCATGTGCCGCTGCTAGTCCGACTGGTCCAGCTCCGGCAACATAAACAGTCGATCCTGGTTTCACACCAGCACTAACTGCTCCATGATAACCGGTTGGAAATATATCCGATAACATTGTTAAATCTAATATTTTTTCCATCGCTTGATCTCTATCAGGGAATTTAAGCAATTGAAAATCTGCATATGGAACCATAACATATTCTGACTGGCCACCTACCCAGCCCCCCATATCAACATATCCATATGCGCCTCCTGGACGTTCAGGATTCACATTTAGACATATATGTGTATCTTGTTTTTTACACATGCGACAACGACCACACGCTACGTTGAATGGGACAGATACAATATCGCCTTTTTTAATGAATTCTACATCGCGACCAACCTCAATCACTTCACCGGTAATTTCATGTCCAAGTACAAGTCCTGCTGGTGCTGTAGTACGTCCACGTACCATATGCTGATCACTACCACAAATGTTTGTGACGATATTTTTTAATATGACACCATGCTCACATTTGCGACCAACATTACTTTTGGGAACACCTGGGCCTTCTCTTAAAACTAAATCAGGATATTTAATATCCTGCAACTCTACCTTTCCTGGCTCTGTGTACACAATCCCTCGGTTGTCTGCCAATGACCTTCCTCCTTTAATTCATTAAAACTACTTGTAACCGCTTTCAAAATATATGATAAAACTTCTCACAATATTCAGATACCCAGCTAGTAAATTGATAAACATTGTTTACACATAGTGTGCGTTTTGGTAATCTTAAAGTAGCTTTTATAAAGGAGGCCTTTTGACGTGAAAGGTAAGTTTATCGTTCTGTTAATTATTTTATTCGTAGCCATCGTCATGCTATGTACTTGGATATATTTACAAAGATTTATTTGATTACACATAAAAAAGCGCTTGAATCCATCCAATTACAATTCAAGCACTTCTTTTTTTGCCATTAAAAATTGCCGTCCTTTTAAATAGGCAAACTGAAATAATGGACTTTGAACAAAAGTATAAATAAATGTAAAGATAAAAACAGGTCCCCCAATTAAAATTCCTAATATCACGATACTTGACTCTAATGTGATACGGATAGAGCGAATCGAGAAGTTTGTTTTATCAGCAATTGCAAGCATAAAACCATCTCTTGGCCCCGAACCAATTCGAGCAGCATTATTGATTCCGCCTCCAACTCCCATTAAAGCCATACTCAATATAATAAGCATCATATCTATAATCAGATGATGTGCATGTGGTAAAAAATCTAGCCACAAAATTAGATCAACAGACCATCCGACAAAAAACACATTTAAAAATGTACCAATATGTATGTATTGTCTATCTAGTAGTAATGTAATGATAATCAGTATGACCCCAATGATAATTGACCACTGTCCAATTGAGAGACCAAACATTTCATATAAACCTACATGTAAGACTTCCCATGGATGAATGCCTAAATATTTCACTTGTACAGCCTGCGCGATTCCCATACTAAATAAGATAAGACCACAAATAAAAAGCATGATTCTTTTACCGAGATGCATAACGTACCTACTTTCTATATTCATTCAATCTATAAAACTAGCATAGCATAAAAAAGCATTCCTACCCAATTCGGATAGAAATGCTCAGTGTATATTTTATAAATAAAGCTGGCTACCTTTTTCGGTGAATTCATGTGCTTTTCTTTGTAGTCCTTCATTTATTTCTGATTCAGTGAACATATCCTTTCGTAAATCATGTGAAATACGCATAGAACAAAATTTTGGTCCACACATCGAACAAAAATGTGCTACCTTGGCTGCTTCAGCTGGCAAAGTTTCATCATGATACATTCGAGCTCTTTCCGGATCCAAAGATAAGTTAAATTGATCATACCAACGGAATTCAAAACGTGCCTTAGATAAGGCATCATCTCGAACTTGAGCATTTGGATGTCCTTTTGCCAAATCAGCAGCATGTGCCGCTATTTTGTAGGCAATCACACCTTCTTTTACGTCATCACGATTCGGTAAGCCAAGATGCTCTTTCGGCGTAACATAACAAAGCATTGCTGTACCGTGCATACCAATAACCGCCGCACCAATTGCAGAAGTAATATGGTCATATCCCGGTGCAATATCTGTAGTTAATGGACCAAGCGTATAAAATGGAGCACCTTTACACAATGTCTGCTCAAGCTCAACATTTTCCTTTAACTTATGAAGCGGGACATGCCCGGGTCCTTCAACCATTACTTGAACGTCATGCTCCCAAGCAATATTGGTCAACTCACCCAATGTTTCTAGTTCCGCAAATTGGGCTTTGTCATTGGCATCCGCAATTGAGCCAGGTCGTAAAGCATCTCCTAATGATATAGCTATGTCATATTGATTGAGTATTTTACATATATCCGAAAAATGTTCATATAAGAAATTTTCCTTATGGTGGCTTAAGCACCACTGTGCCATAATAGACCCACCACGAGACACAATACCCGTTATACGCTCAACAGTTAAATGAATATACCGTAACAATATACCAGCATGAATTGTAAAATAATCCACACCTTGCTCGGCCTGCTCAATTAATGTATCTCGAAATATTTCCCAAGTTAAATCTTCAGCCACCCCGTTTACTTTTTCAAGTGCTTGATAAATTGGCACCGTGCCTACAGGTACAGGAGCATTTCGGATAATAAACTCTCGGGTTGCATGTATGTTTTTTCCTGTTGATAAGTCCATAATATTGTCTGCACCCCAGTGTGTAGCCCATGTCATTTTTTCAACCTCTTTCTCAATAGATGAAGATACGGCTGAATTCCCAATATTGGCGTTAACTTTCACATGAAATTTTTCCCCGATAATCATTGGTTCTGCTTCTGGATGATTAATATTAGCAGGAATGATTGCTCTACCCGAAGCAACTTCTTCCCGAATCGTTTCTACATCTATATTTTCACGTATTGCAATAAATTCCATTTCTGGTGTAATCACACCTTGCTTAGCATAAAACATTTGTGTGACCCTTTTTCCAACCTTTGCTTTTCTAATTTCATGACGAAATGAATGATTATACAACACAAGTTCTTTCTCACCATTATCTTCCGGTTGCAAAGATCTACCTATATATACTTCTGTGTCATTCCGTTCTTCTATCCAAGGTGTCCGAATACGTTCAATTCCTTTGTGTACATCTAATACAACAGCTTCATCTGTATAAGGTCCACTCGTATCATACACACGAATCGGTAGATTTTCTGTTGTAACCCCATCTGTTTCAGTGTCGGATAGCTTAATTTCACGAAAAGGAACTTTAATATCCTCGCGTGTACCTCTAACATAAACCTTCCGACTACTTGGAAATGGTTTTTGCATTTCAATCTGTTCAGACTTTAATTGATTCATTTTATAACCTCCTATTTTGTATAAAATGAACCTGACCATTTGAAGAAGACAAAAAAACAGATTCTTTTCAGAACCTGTTGGCAACGCATATCAAATATTCTGGTATTTTGGCTTACGAAGTTACGAATCCCGTGACATCATAACCAATCAGAATGTTTTAATTGCACCGCTTCCCTACGCTAGTATAAACTAGATCAGGTTCAAAGGGTCAAAGAGTTGTCCTCTTCTCTCAGCCTCTATAAGGCACCCCTAGCTTTATAAATATAAAATTGTCTGACAATTCAAACATAACATGAATCACAGCGTAAGTAAACAGAAAAAATCTGCGCATATACGCAGATTCTCATTTTCTTTTTATTTTATTCACGTATTTGACCGTCACCGTAAATTAAATATTTTGTAGATGTTAAGGCAGGTAATCCCATTGGACCACGGGCATGCAATTTCTGTGTACTGATGCCAATTTCAGCACCGTATCCAAATTCAGATCCATCTGTAAAACGTGTGGATACGTTATGATATACAGATGTTGCATCTATACTATTTAAAAATTGCTTCGCATGTAGTAAATCCTCTGTAATGATGCCCTCTGAATGTTTCGTTCCACATGTATTAATATGTTGGATGGCTTCAGTCACATCTTTTACAGTTTTAACACTTAAAATTAAATCTAAAAATTCTGTTTTGAAATCTTCTTCCGTTGCTTCTTTTACCTGATCGCAAACAGCAATAGCCGCTGCATCTCCACGTAATTCAATGCCACGTTCGATTAAGGCATTTAATAGTTTTTCACCATGTTGTTTTAACCAGTTTTCATGAATGACAATACCTTCAATTGCATTACATACGGAAGGTCGTTGAGTTTTAGCATTAATCACAATCGCTTCAGCTTTTTTATAGTCTGCTGATTCATCAATATATAAATGACAATTCCCTGCACCCGTCTCTAAGACAGGAACAATTGAATTTTTCACGACTAAATCAATTAGTTTTTGACCTCCACGTGGGATAAGAACATCCAGGTACTGAGTCATATCAAATAATTCCTTTACAGTCTCGCGATTCGTATCTTCAATGAGTTGAACCGCATCTACAGGAATTTCTGTTTGCGCCAATGCTTTATGAATAGATTTAATAAGTGCCATATTTGAATGTTTTGCTGAAGAACTCCCACGTAAAATAACAGCATTACTTGTTTTTAAAGATAACGTCGCTGCATCTACTGTAACATTGGGACGTGCTTCATAAATCATGCCGACCACACCTAGAGGTACGCGTTGTTTTTTGATAACCATACCATTATCTTTTTCAATTGTTTCTAGGTTTTCTCCAATAGGATCTGGTAATTGAATCAGTAATTTTACAGCTTCAGAAATATCTTTAATACGTTCTTTGTTTAACTTAATTCTATCTAATACAGAATCCGTTAAATTGTTTTCCTTACCCGCGATTAAGTCTTTTTCGTTTTCAGCAATAATATCTGCTTCATCAATCAACAAC
Source organism: Candidatus Avamphibacillus intestinigallinarum (assembly GCA_018711205.1). GTDB lineage: Bacteria > Bacillota > Bacilli > Bacillales > Amphibacillaceae > Avamphibacillus > Avamphibacillus intestinigallinarum. The sequence continues at coordinate 16,646 of DVIO01000164.1, forward strand.
TGATCTGCAATTTTTTCTAATGCTTTATTTTTTTCTTCGGTCGTTTTTTCATTTAGAATAAAACTTGCTTCTTTAGCCAACTTACCTTTTTTTAATACTTCACTTGTTATGATCTCGCTCATATGAAAATCCTCCTTTGTATTTCGATTTGTTCATGTGAGTGCTTTTGCCCAATTATCTCTATGAATCACTTCAATATGATTTAAAACTAATTGTTCAGTACGTTTACCAATACATTTTCGCAAATCATCGACTGCATAACATACTTCACCTCTGCCAAGCAAACCAGATTTACCGTACACTTCAACAATATCACCTTTTTTGAAGGTACCTTTAATGTCTAATATACCAGCTGGGAGTAGGCTACTTCCTTTTTCTGTAATCGCTTTTTCAGCACCTTCATCAATATATAGTTTTCCGGATACATTAGAATGCATCCAAATCCATTGCCGTTTTTTATTCACTGAAGGGAGCATCCCTTCCCCAACATAGGTTCCAGCTCCAAATCCTTGAATAATATTTAAGAGTTTATCTTCACCATTTCCAGTGCCAATAAATACTTTAACTCCAAGTGATAATGCCGTTTTGGCGGCAATTAATTTAGATTTCATACCACCAGTCCCAACATTAGACCCCGCATCGCCAGCGATACTTAGTAATTCATCTGTAATCTCATGAATATGATTATAACGCTTTGCCTGAGGATCTTTATTCGGGTTAGCATTATATAGACCATCAATATCAGTTAATATAAGAAGTTGATCTGCGTGGATAAGTCCACTAACAAGGGCAGATAACATATCGTTATCCCCAAAAGTTAATTCTTCAATAGAAACCGTATCATTTTCATTGATGATGGGAACGATACCGCGCTCGATCAGCTCTGATAAGGTGGAATATGCATTTTGATAACGTTTTTTATCTGAAAAGTCAGATCGTGTTAATAAAATTTGCGCAGGATAAATATGATGTTCTTGAAATTTCTCAATATAAGATTGAATTAAAAAACTTTGGCCAATAGCAGCTGCTGCTTGTTTACCT
>DVIO01000165.1 GCA_018711205.1 Candidatus Avamphibacillus intestinigallinarum
GTTGGCAACAGGACGTTGCCGACTTTAGCTGACCAGGAGTCTCGTATATTTCCTTGCTCCATATCTTCATTGTTCGTTTTTAAAGTGTATTAAATTACTTTTGTCCTAGTCCTTTTTAAAGAGCTAGAAAAAGGTTGGAGGTTTATATGAAAACGATACGCCTATACAGAGAACATGACTGTCCATTATGTGAAGAAGCCAAAGCCTTACTTCACATTTTAGCATTCGAACATACCTTTGAAATCGAAGAACGATATATTCAAGACAATGATGCATGGGTGGCGAAGTATCATTTAAAAGTACCGGTTATTGAAATAGATGGCGTAGAAATCTATGGCTCTGATATCAATATAGAAACAATAGATAAATTACTGTAAATGAAGTTTTAAATTAGCATTACATGTTAAACTAAGATGGGATAGAAGAATGCTTTATAAAATTCTATTAATGTGGTAGTCGTTTTTTCGATTATTGCTTATAATAGAGAAGGAAATTATCTTATGAAGAATGATTATCGAATACATATGAAACGCTAAGTGAACTGGAGGACTTGAATCAATGAATAAAAAAACCTTACAAGATCTAGATGTAAATGGAAAGAAAGTATTTTGTCGTGTAGATTTTAATGTTCCAATGGATGAGGGGGAGGTCACAGACGATATCCGAATTCGTGCGGCACTTCCAACCATTGAGTATTTAATAGAACAAGGTGCTAAGGTTATTTTAGCGACACATTTAGGCCGTCCTAAAGGTGAAGTGGTCGATTCATTACGACTAGATCCTGTAGCAAAACGATTAGGTACATTACTTTCAAAAGATATCGCAAAAGCTGATGAAGTATATGGAGAAGAGGTTAATTCGAAAATAGCGCAATTGCAAAATGGCGATGTCTTGTTGCTAGAAAATGTTCGCTTTGAAAAAGGTGAAGAAAAAAATGACCCTGCATTAATTGAGGAATTTGCCAAAATGGCAGACGTCTATGTAAACGATGCATTTGGAACAGCACACCGTGCCCATGCATCAACAGCAGGCGTTGCAGAAAAACGACCATCAGCAGCTGGTTTTTTAATGGAAAAGGAAATTGCTGTTCTAGGAAAAGCTTTAGAAAATCCAGAACGCCCATTTACGGCGATTATTGGTGGGGCGAAAGTACAGGATAAGATTGAAGTGATCGAAAACCTATTAGACAAGGTCGATCATCTTTTAATCGGTGGCGGTTTAGCGAATACGTTCATTAAAGCTGAAGGTCATGATGTAGGGGCTTCACTTTTAGAAGAAGATTGTGTAGAGCTTGCGCAATCATTTATTCAAAAAGCGAAGGAAAAAGGTGTGAACTTTGTCGTACCAGAAGATGTTGTCGTTGGAGACGAGTTCTCAGATGAAGCATTAACTAAAATCGTGCCAGTTGATGAAATTCCTGAAGGTTGGCAAGCATTAGACATCGGTCCCAAAACACGTAACCATTTTAAAGAGATCGTTGCTGAATCTAAGTTAATTGTTTGGAATGGCCCGATGGGGGTATTTGAAATGGAGCCTTTCTCAGCTGGTACAAAAGGTGTAGCAGATGCGTTAAGTAAAACAGATGGCTACTCTATTATCGGTGGTGGAGATTCTGCTGCAGCTGTTGAGAAATTCCGACTCGTTGACAAAATGGATCATGTATCAACTGGTGGGGGCGCATCTCTTGAATTTATGGAAGGTAAAGTGTTACCAGGTGTCAAAGCGTTAGACGAAAAGTAAGAATAAGGAGAATGAAAAAATGAGAAAAACCGTTATTGCGGGAAACTGGAAGATGCATAAAACACTTGATGAAGCAAAAGCGTTTATGACGAACATAAACGAAAAACTAGAAAAACCAACACATACAGATGTGATTGTTTGCGCACCATTTCCATTTTTATCTTCTATGTCTCATGCAGATAAAGTTTCACTTGGTGCTCAAAATATGCATTATGAAACATCAGGTGCTTTTACGGGTGAAGTGAGTCCCGTTATGCTACAACATATTGGTGTTCAATATGTTATTATTGGTCATTCTGAAAGACGGATGTATTTTAATGAAACAGATGACACTGTAAATAAAAAACTCCATGCAGCTTTTAAACATGGTTTACGACCTATTCTATGCGTTGGGGAATCACTTGAACAATATGAGAACGGTGAAACAGAAGAACATATTAAACAACAAGTGAAAAAAGCGTTACGCGGTTTATCTGATAAACAAATTTCAAAAACGATTATTGCGTATGAACCGATTTGGGCGATTGGTACTGGAAAAACCGCCACAAGTGAGCAGGCTAATGAAGTTTGTAAGCTGATTCGTTCTGTTGTCTCACGTGTTTCTTCTATTGAAACGTCTGATGACATCATTATTCAATACGGCGGTAGTGTTAAACCCGATAATATCGGAGAACTATTAGCACAATCTGATATTGATGGTGCACTTGTAGGTGGCGCTAGTCTAGAAGTTGACTCATTCCTAGAATTGATTCGAGTGGGTGCCCAATGAGTAAAAGAGAACAACTTGCCGCTTTAATCATTTTAGATGGCTTTGCTTTAAGAGATGAACAAAAAGGTAATGCTGTTGCACAAGCGTATACACCGAATTTTGACCGTTATTGGAATAAATATCCACACGCTACTTTAACAGCGTGTGGAACAGCTGTCGGTCTTCCCGAAGGACAGATGGGCAATTCAGAAGTTGGTCACTTGAATATTGGCGCTGGCCGCATTGTATACCAAAGTTTAACGAGAATTAACCGTGCGATTGAAGATCATACTTTCCAAGATATCGAAGCTTTTAAACAAGTCATGCAACATTGTAAACAAAAAGGAAAAGCGCTCCATTTATTTGGCTTACTGTCTGATGGTGGAGTACATAGTCATGTAAATCATTTATTTGCTTTATTAGAAATGGCTAAGCATGAAGGTGTAGAGGAAGTATATGTTCATGGATTCTTAGATGGCCGTGACGTCGGTCCGAAAACAGCACCTAAATACATCGAAGAAACTGAGCAAAAGATGCAAGAGATCGGAATCGGTAAATTTGCGACGATTTCTGGTAGATATTATGCGATGGACCGTGATAACCGCTGGGAACGTATCGAAAAAGCGTATCGAGCGATGACTTATGGAGAAGGTCCAAGCTATTCGTCAGCACGAGAAGTGATTCGAGATTCATATCAAAATGGCGTGTTTGATGAATTTGTCTTACCATCGGTGATTAAGGAACAACATGAGCCTGTGGCGACGATTCAATCAGAAGATGGCATGATTTTTTATAACTTCCGTCCGGACCGTGCCATTCAAATTTCTCGTACATTTGCAAATGATGATTTTAGTTCATTTGATAGAGGAAAAGCACGACCAACATCGTTACAATTTGTCAGTATGATGGATTATAGTGATACTGTACAAGCACAGGTTGCCCTTCCGCCACAAGAGCTAACAGATACAGTTGGAGAGGTTATGTCGAAGCATAATTTGACACAGCTAAGAATAGCCGAAACTGAAAAATATCCTCATGTAACGTTTTTCATGAGTGGTGGAAAAGAAGATGAATTTCCAGGTGAGAAACGAATTTTAATTGATTCGCCAAAAGTAGCTACATATGATTTACAGCCAGAAATGAGTGCGTATGAAGTAACGGACGCATTATTGAATGAGTTAGATGATCCATCACTGAACGCCATTATTTTAAATTTCGCAAATCCAGATATGGTTGGTCATTCTGGTATGTTAGAACCGACAATTGCGGCCATTGAAACTGTTGATGCATGTTTAGGTAAAATCGTTGATAAAATCATTCAGCTTGGTGGAGAAGCGATTATCACTGCAGATCACGGGAATTCAGATGAGGTGGAAACGGTAGATGGCGATCCGATGACAGCCCATACGACGAATCCAGTACCTGTCATTGTGACAAGAGAAGGAATTTCGTTACGTAAAGATGGAATTTTGGCGGATTTATCCCCAACATTATTACAATTACTACAAGTTCAAAAACCTGATCAAATGACAGGTGAATCACTAATTAAAGAGTAGAGGAGTTTATAACATGCCATTTATTACTGAGATTTATGCTAGAGAAGTATTAGATTCAAGAGGGAATCCAACAGTTGAAGTAGAAGTTGCGACTGAAACAGGTGCATTTGGTTCTGCACTTGTTCCAAGTGGTGCATCAACTGGAGAATATGAAGCTGTTGAATTAAGAGATCAAGATGATTCTCGTTATCTTGGTAAAGGTGTTTTAAAAGCAGTCGAAAATGTGAATGAAGTCATTGCTCCAGAATTGTTAGGCCTTGATATTACGAAGCAACGTCTGATTGATACGATTATGATTGAATTAGACGGTACAGCAAATAAAGGAAATCTTGGTGCTAACGCCATTCTTGGTGTATCTATGGCTGTTGCGCATGCAGCTGCACATTATTTAGGATTGCCATTGTATCAATATTTAGGTGGATTCCATGCACATGTACTGCCGACACCAATGATGAATATTCTGAATGGTGGAGAACATGCTGATAACAACGTTGATATTCAAGAATTTATGATAATGCCAGTTGCTGCAGAAAACTTCTCAGAAGCACTTCGTACAGGTGTAGAGATTTTCCACGCATTGAAAAAAGTACTACTTGAAAAAGGCTATACAACTTCTGTTGGAGATGAAGGTGGCTTTGCACCGAACTTATCATCAAACGAAGAAGCATTAGAGACGATCTCAGAAGCAATTGAAAAAGCGGGTTACAAAGTTGGTTCAGAGGTTCAATTCGCGATGGATGTAGCTGCATCAGAAATGTATGAAGATGGTACATATCACTTAAAAGGTGAAGGTGTAAAACGCACATCTGAAGAAATGGTTGACTGGTATGAAAGCTTAGTCAATAAATATCCAATTGTGTCTATTGAAGATGGATTGGACGAAGATGACTGGGCAGGTCACAAATTGATGACAGAGCGCTTAGGTGATAAAGTACAATTAGTTGGTGATGATTTATTCGTAACGAATACTGAAAAATTATCACAAGGGATCGAACAGGGCGTTGGAAACTCAATCTTAATTAAAGTTAACCAAATTGGTACGTTGACTGAAACATTTGATGCCATCGATATGGCTAAACAAGCAGGATATACGGCTGTTATTTCACATCGTTCAGGTGAAACAGAAGATGCAACGATTGCTGATATTGCTGTTGCTACAAATGCAGGACAAATTAAAACAGGTGCTCCTTCACGTACGGACCGTGTTGCGAAGTATAATCAACTGCTTCGTATTGAAGATGAACTACTTGGTCTTGGTAAGTACGCAGGAAAAGATGCCTTTTATAATTTGAATAAATAATAAAGAAAATTAGATATGAATGAAATAAGTGCGATAGAACGTTTTGGTAAGTTTTGATTGCATCCATTACAGTGTATATGCTATTCTTACTGAAGAGGATTGTCGGCTTGTTTCAGGAGGTGCCACAAAAGTGGAAAGTGTAGTTCACATTTTATTAGTTATTGACGCCATTGCGATGATTGTACTCATTGTATTGCAATCGAGTAAGAGTGAGGGATTAGGTGCAATCTCAGGTGGTGCAGAAGAATTATTTGGTAAACAAAAAGCACGCGGTATTGATTATGTATTGCATAGAGGAACAGTGGTAACTGCTGTACTATTTTTCGTACTAGCGTTTGTAAGTGGATATATTCTTTAATCAATCAGAATCCTTGTCAACTAAGTGACAAGGATTCTTTTTAATGAAACAATCTTATTATTAAAATCAATAGATATATTAGTATCAATTGTAAAAAACGGGTACAGTATATTTTAGGGATAAGGAGATGCGCAATATGAAAATAAAAAAACCACAACCATTCACATTTGAAGCAGGAAATCGAGCAGTATTACTTCTACATGGATTTACCGGACATACAGCTGATGTACGGATGCTTGGGCGTTTTTTAGAGAAAAAAGGGTACACGTCACATGCACCGATTTATCGTGGGCATGGTGGAGCTGCTGAGGATATTGTTGAGGCAACAGCAGAAGAGTGGTGGGAAGATGTGCAACAAGCCTACCAACATTTAATCGACCTTGGATATGAGGAGATTGCAGTTGCTGGATTATCACTCGGTGGTGTATTAGGTTTAAAATTAAGCTACTGTGCCAAAATAAAGGGAGTTATTCCAATGTGTGCTCCAATGTATTTTGATAA
>DVIO01000166.1 GCA_018711205.1 Candidatus Avamphibacillus intestinigallinarum
TCTTTGGTTGCATGTTTAAATTCTTTTAACGAAGAGCCTAAGGCTTTACCCATTTCCGGAAGTCTTGAAGGACCAAATATAACTAACGCTAAAATAACAATTAATATTAACCCTGGTATTCCTATTGTACCGAAAGGCATATAGTATCACTCCAACATTATAAATTAACAATTTTATATTATGCTATGTGTATTCTAACACACTCTATTAAACTTGAGTAGAATTATTCCCAATGACCCAGTGGTATTGCTCAGGATAATTCATATTAAAAAAGTGATTCGCTAATACTTCTTCAGAAAACCCGTCGAATTGCTCAATATATTTTGTATTCATCTCATCAAATAATACGCGTATTTTTAGCTGGTTATTTTGTAAGCGTTCGCGAATAACCTGATAACTATGCGCTGAATATATACCAGATAACGGATGGATATGCCCGTCATAACTTGGGATGACAGCATCGTATCCTTTTATTTCCTTTAATAAATATGTTAAAACATCTTGATTAATCAAAGGAGTATCACAAGCTACAATAATATACTGTTCATATTCTGACTTATGATACATGGCGGTTTCTATGCCAGCAAGTGGACCTTTATCAACAAAACGATCTTGATATATGGGAACGTTTAAAAAACGGTATAATGTTGGTTCGTTTGCGATGATCACAACTTCCTCAACAATATCTTTCAGTTCATGATAGATTTTTTCAATACTCGTTTGATCATCCATTTCCAATAATGCTTTATTTCTTCCCATCCGTGAAGATTGACCACCTGCTAATATCACACCACAAGTTGTCATTGGCTTCCCTCCCTATATATTATTTTCGGTCATATTGTAAGAAGTAATATTCATAAGGATTTTTTTCATCACGAATGCCTTTTTCATTTTTGGTTAATGTCCAATCTGCTTCATCAAATTCTGGGAAGAATGTATCTCCTTTAAATGTATCTTCTATTTTAGTAATATACATGCGATCTGCAATATTAATAACTTGGCGGTAGATTTCACCACCACCAATGATAAAATATTCTTCCTCCGGATTTTTTTCATTCCATTCTTTCAATGTATTGATATCATGAATCAATTCAACCTCTTCAGGATAATCCGGATTTTTTGTTGTAATGACAACATTTTTACGCTTCGGAAGTGGTTTGCCAATTGAATCGTATGTTGCTCTACCCATGACAACGACACCATTGATTGTTTTTTCTTTAAAAAACTTTAAATCTTTTGGTAACCTCCAAGGTAAGTCATTTTCGTAACCTATAACATGATTTTTATCCATTGCAACAAGTAATGATAACATATCATTCTCTCCTTTAAATTTTAATTGTATGATACATTTTCATACAGCAATTGGTGCTTTAATTGTTGGATGAGGATCGTAGCCAATTAATTCAATATCATGTAATTCAAAATCAAATAAGTTTGTAATATTTTTGTTTATTTTTAATAACGGTGCTTGTCTTATTGAGCGATCTAGTTGAGTTTTTACTTGTTCAAGGTGATTAGCATATATATGTGCATCCCCAAAGGTATGAATAAATTCTCCGGGTTCTAATCCACATACATGTGCAATTAATTCCGTTAGCAAGGCATAACTTGCAATGTTAAATGGAACGCCTAAAAATACATCGGCAGATCTTTGATATAGTTGACAAGATAATTTCCCATCTGCTACATAAAATTGGAAAAGCGTATGACAAGGTGGCAATGCCATGCTAGGAATGTCTTCAGGATTCCAAGCTGACACAATGTGACGTCTTGAATTCGGGTTATGTTTAATTGAATCAACAACTTGACGTAATTGATCAATCGTCTCTCCCTTAGAGGTACGCCAATCCCTCCATTGTTTTCCATAAACAAAACCTAAGTCCCCATACTTCTGCGCAAATTCGTCATCATTTAAGATACGGTATTTAAAGGTTTCCATTTCCTCTTCGTAATGTTTTTTAAATTTCTCATCTCGTTGGCTTCTCATACCAAAATCCGTCATATCTATTCCTTTATACTCTTCACTTTTGATCCATTTTTCAAACGCCCACTCGTTCCAAATATTATTATTATGCTCTAATAAATATCGAATATTAGTATCTCCGTTAATAAACCATAATAATTCTGTAACGATTAAGCGGAAAGGAACGCGCTTTGTTGTTAATAAAGGGAAACCTTTTTGCAAATCGAAGCGTATTTGATCACCAAAAACAGAATAAGTACCTGTTCCAGTTCTATCTCCTTTTACATGACCTTTTTCTAATATTTGCTTACACAAATTTAAATATGCCTGTTCACCATTCATAGTAATCCTCCAAAAACTTGGTTTTAAAATTGCTTTCAAAAATGTAATTATACTATACATTGACTATAAACAGTATCATGACGTTTTATATAAAAAATGTCCATCAAAAAAGGGAGGATTTTCCCCTCCCTTGTTACATTAAAATAGCCCGAGTGCATCACCATTATCTGAGACATCCATATTAAGTGCAGCTGGTTTCTTAGGTAAACCAGGCATTGTCATAATATCACCCGTTAAGGCAACAATGAAGCCTGCTCCGATGGATGCTCTTAATTCTCTTATTGTAATGGTAAAGCCTGTAGGACGGCCAAGTAATTTTGGATTATCTGATAAGGAATATTGCGTTTTAGCCATACAAATTGGAAGTTCTCCCCATCCTTGTTTTTCAAAGAACTCCACTTGTTTTTTAGCTTCAGCAGATAATTCAATATCATCCGCACCATAAACATTTTGGGCAACTTTGCGAATTTTAGTTTCCAATGAGTCTTCTAAATCATAGATCCGATTTACGCTTCCTTGTTTTTCTTCAGTAGCTTTAACGACTTTTTCCGCAAGGTCTATTCCACCTTCTCCACCTTTTGAATAAATATCGGTTAAGGCTACTTTATAACCTTTTGACTCGCACCATTCTTCTATAAATTTCGTTTCTGCTTCTGTATCTGTTGGAAACTTATTAATCGCTACAACAAACGGTAAGTTGAAGTGTTCAACTGTTTCAATATGTTTTTTCAAGTTGTCCATACCCGCTTCTAAAGCTGAGACATTTTCCTCTTTTAAGTTGTCTTTTGGAACCCCACCATGCATCTTCAATGCACGAACGGTTGCTACAATGACAACAGCCGAAGGTTCAAAGTTCCCAATTCTTGATTTAATATCAATGAATTTCTCAGCACCTAAATCTGCTCCAAATCCAGCCTCAGTAACGACATAGTCACCTAACTTAGCAGCTGTTTTTGTCGCCATTATACTGTTACAACCGTGAGCAATATTAGCAAATGGTCCACCATGTATAATCGCTGGAGTGTTTTCAATTGTTTGTACAAGGTTTGGTTTCATCGCTTCTTTTAATAATAAAGTAAGCGCCCCTTCAACTTTTAAATCTTTAACAGTTACTGGTTTTTCATCATATGTGTAACCCACTACAATTTTAGATAATCGTGTTTTTAGGTCTTGTAAACCTGTAGCTAAACAAAGTATTGCCATAATTTCTGATGCTACAGTAATATTAAAGCCATCCTCACGTGGTACACCACGTTTTGGCCCTCCTAACCCAATAACAACCTCCCTTAACGAGCGATCATTCATATCCATAACACGTTTCCATTCAATTCTTCGTGGGTCAATATTTAAGTCATTTCCTTGATGTATATGGTTATCTATTAGTGCTGAAAGCGCATTATTCGCAGTTGTAATTGCATGTAAATCACCTGTGAAATGTAGATTGATATCTTCCATAGGTAATACTTGTGAATAACCACCACCAGCTGCACCACCTTTAATTCCCATAACCGGGCCTAAAGAAGGTTCACGTAATGCGATAACCGTTTTCCTATCAATTCGATTCATTGCTTGACCTAATCCAACAGAAACGGTAGATTTACCTTCCCCTGCTGGCGTTGGACTGATTGCAGTGACTAAGACAATCTTTCCATCAGCTTCGTCTTTTTTGGTTTCAATTAGTTTGTCTGTAATTTTTGCTTTTGTGTGACCATATGCTTCCCATTCATCCTTGGTTAACCCGAGTTGAGTAGCAATGTCCTCGATTGGTTTTAATGTTGCTTCTTGAGCGATTTCAATATCTGTTTTCATTAATGTACTCCTCTCTCTTAATCACTATTTTTGCTTAGTAAATACATTACATATGTATATTACTTAAGCGCTTTCAATATAACACGTATACCCCTTTTTAGATAAATAAACACATTGTGAACGCCCTTGACTCAGCCCTTTTCATACGTTATATTAGTAATAAGCAAAGAAGATATTTGGATTCATAATTTTGAACACCTTCTAAGAGTGGACCTCAGTTATAATCCAATTTTCTTGAAGGTTATTTCTTATGTATTCTAATGTATCGACTTTGTATTACCACGTCTTTACGTGTTAGTTTTTTAGGAGGATTTATACATGCAAAACGGTGTAGTAAAATGGTTTAACGCAGAAAAAGGATATGGATTTATCCAACTTGAAGAAGGCGATGATGTTTTTGTACATTATTCTGCAATTCAAGAAGAAGGCTTTAAAACATTAGAAGAAGGCCAAGAAGTAACTTTCGAGATTGTTGAAGGCGATCGCGGTCCACAAGCAGCTAACGTTACTAAAAATTAATTGTACAATTAATCATAGCATTTCAAAATAAGGCACGTCTCTATTAGGAGATGTGCCTTATTTTTGTTTGTAAGCGGTGTCATATACATTTTACATTCTTTTGTAATATTATTGTAAAAAAAGGGGTACATAAAACTAGAACTCATGTTAATATATAGTCGTAAGGACTTAATATTCAATAAGGCGGTGAGTATTATGAGTAAAAATCATCATGAGTCCAGTAAGGATAATGTACCGGAAAAGTCAGGAATAGATTTACGTGGTACGTTTATTTCAGTAATGTTATTAGGCGGATTTATTATTATTAGTTGGTTAGGCATTTATTTATTATTTTTATCGCGGTAAAAGATTCTTAAAAACAGGAGTGTGAATCCAAATGCATTTACACAAATTTGAAAAAATTTGGCTAATCTTTGGGGTAGGTTCCTTAGTTTTATTTTTAGCAATTATTGGATTTGGTGCCTTTTATAAAGGAACGCAACCACAAAGTCATATGCAAACAATTGATCCTAACAATGTAGAAGCATACGAGGCCTTTAAACCTGAGAATCTCGGTTTAACTAAAGTTGATGATAACAATTATGTCATTAACGTTGTCGCCTCTGCGTTTAATTATGATTTTGGAGTGAACAAAGAAGATAAACCAGTGAAAGAAATTAAAGTGCCTAAAGGTGCAAATGTTCTATTCCAAATTACATCAAAAGATGTCGTTCATGGATTTAATATCGCAGGTACAAACGTCAATATGATGGTAGAACCTGGTTATATTAGTAGTTTAGAGACCAAAATGAATAAACCAGGTATTTACACTGTTGTTTGTAATGAATATTGCGGTGTAGGTCACCATCAAATGTTTGCGAAAGTAGAGGTGTATGAATAATGGCATACGAGGAACTTACTTTAAGTAAACAAGAAAAGAAATTATCAATGGCATTTTTACATGTTGCGTTTATTTCTCTACTAATTGGTGGTTTAATGGGGTTATTACAAACACTTGTACGCTCCGGTAAATTTACACTACCTTGGGGAATTGGCTATTATCAAATACTTACGGTACATGGGGTTATTTTAGGTTTAGTTTTAACAACTTACTTCATTATCGGTTTCCAATACGCTTTAATGAATAAAACAGTTGGTATGACAATTAAAGAACGTAAATATGCTTGGTTTGGCTTCTGGGTTATGCTCGTCGGAACAATCATGACGGCTACAATCATTTTATTAGGTCAAGCAAGTGTTTTATATACGTTTTATGCTCCTTTACGAGCACATCCAGTATTTTATATAGGACTAGCCTTAGTCATTATTGGAAGTTGGATTGCGGTATTCGTTAATTTCCATCAATTATATCGCTGGAAAAAAGCACATCCAGGTGAAAAATCACCTTTACTTGCTTATATGGTCGTTATTAATATGTTACTTTGGATTATTGCATCAGCCGGTGTGGCTGCATCAGTATTAATTCAATTCATACCTTGGTCACTAGGTTATCAAGAAACCATTAATGTGTTAGTTAGTCGAACACTTTTCTGGTATTTCGGACATCCGTTAGTTTATTTCTGGTTATTACCTGCTTATATGGCTTGGTATGCTATTATTCCAAAAATCATTGGCGGAAGAATATTCTCTGATGCACTCGCTCGATTATCATTCGTTTTATTACTCATGTTCTCAATTCCAGTCGGGTTTCACCATCAATTAACCGAACCTGGTATTGATCCAACTTGGAAGTTTGTACAAGTTGTTTTAACATTTATGGTTGTTATCCCTACCCTTATGACGGCATTTTCTATTTTTGCTACTTTTGAACTTACTGGTCGCAAAAAAGGGGCTAAAGGTATATTTAGCTGGCTTAAGAAGCTACCTTGGAAAGATGTTCGCTTCTTAGCACCATTCATTGGAATGCTAGCATTTATTCCTGGTGGTGCTGGTGGTATTATTAATGCTTCACACCAGTTAAACGCTGTGATTCATAATACGATTTGGGTAACTGGGCATTTTCATTTAACGATTGCAACAACTGTGATGCTTACATTTTTCGGGATTACGTACTGGCTCGTCCCTCATCTTACAGGACGTACATTAACAAAAGGTATGAATCGACTCGGAGTCATCCAAGCGATTATTTGGACAGTTGGTATGACGATTATGTCTGGTGCAATGCATATTATCGGTTTATTTGGTGCACCGCGACGTTCTGCTTTCTCTCAATACGGAGGAACTGAACAAGCTAGCCATTGGATTAGTTATCAAATGGCCCAAGCAATCGGGGGAAGTATTCTCTTTATTGGTATTCTGCTAATGGTGTACATTTTTATTAAATTAGCATTCTTTGCTCCTATTGGAGAAACAGAATTTCCAATCGCTCAAGAAGAACCAGATGCTCAACCGACACCTAAGTTCTTAGAGAATTGGAAGCTTTGGATTATTCTAACAATCGCGTTAATCTTATTCGCATATACCATTCCATTTATTGATATTATTCATAATTCTCCTCCTGGCTCAGTTCCATTCGACTGGCCAATTGGTAGATAAAATAAAGAAACAGCATTTTCATTTCTAGAAAATGCTGTTTCTTGTTATATTTTCTTTCCGAAGTATTGATAATAGGTTGTCTCGATAAAGCCATTAAATAATTTGCGCTTTTTAGTTGGCTTTTCCCCATATGCTCTTTCAAAATCGTTAAACGCTGTCAAAATATACGAACTCCAACTCGGATTAGCGTTCATGATCTGACCAAAGATTTGGTATAGTCGATATATGTCTTTATCCTTTCCTATACGTTCACCATAGGGTGGATTTGTGATGATATAACCGTTATTTTTCTTAATAACGAGATCCTCAGCACGCATTTGTTTCCATTCGATTAAATCTCCTAGTCCCGCTTCCAACGCATTTTCTTTAGCGATACCTATGAGCTTATGGTCAATATCTGAACCAATCATATCAAACGTTTGATCATAATGCGCAAGATCCTCTGCTTCTTCAAAAGCTTCATCCCAAAGCTTTTGTTTCATCCATGACCAATCCTCTGAAGCAAACGAGCGGTTAAATCCTGGTGCAATATTTTGACCAATTAAAGCTGCCTCAATTAAAATTGTCCCCGATCCACAAAACGGATCATATAACGGTTCATCTGGTCGCCAATTCGTCAATTGTACCAATGCCGCTGCAAGTGTTTCTTTTAAAGGTGCTTCCCCTTGCCCGATACGATACCCACGTTTATGTAATCCGCTTCCAGACGTATCAATCGTTAAGGTGACCTCATCCTTTAATAAAGCAACTTCAATTTTATACATCGCCCCTGATTCAGGCATACGTGAAGCGACTCCATGTTTTTGTTTTAAACGTTCGGCCATCGCTTTTTTAACAATTTTTTGGCAATCAGGAACACTGTGTAGTGTTGATTTTATAGATTTTCCAGATACCGGGAATTTCCCATCCTCCGGAATAAATTGCTCCCAAGGTAACGCTTTTGTACCTTCGAATAATTCATCAAACGTTTTAGCAGTAAATTGCCCTACTTGAAGTTTGACCCGATCTGCAACACGTAACCATAAATTAGTTCGTGCAATGGCTGAAATAGGTGCTTCAAAGATTACCTTTCCATTTTCTGTTCGTGTATCATAGCCTAACTGTTTCACTTCTCTTGCTACAATTGATTCAAGTCCCATTGCTGATGTTGCAATTAAAGTAACATTTTTTGTCATCGAATGACCCCTTATTCTCTTATTAAAATATGAGCTTTTTTATTTGTATTTCTATTAAAATTAAAAAACCATCTTACTAAACGCAAGATAGGTTTTTCGTTCATATTCATCTTTAACCTCTGAATGCTCGATAAGCCATGTTCTGTTCCATCGTACTGCAAATGGTGGTTAGCCTCGTACTAAGGTTGTAATCATCTATCTACAGATTATCATCTGTCCCTTTTTCGGTTCATTTCCCTACTAAAGGATGCCCCTACCATCGTTTGGGTTGCTCACTCATGGGGTTTACCCGTTCCACCTATATTGTTTCCAATATAGCTACGTCACTGTGGCACTTTCAAGTATAATATTCCATATTCAATGATGAACTTAGGAATATTTCCTGCCGTTAGTCTATAGACTACCTTGACTTATGACTTCGTCAAGCATGAACACTACAAGCATCTCAGCTAGTGTGAGCATGGACTTTCCTCTGTATTGCTACAGCGATTACATAAGCATTCATCATACACTAGTATAACATAATTTTTATAGTCTTACACATTTTATTATTCCACTTCAGAAATCTTTTTACCAAAAACAGCTTTTTCCAAATTAGACAATCGTTTTAATACATCATAGTTCACTTGTGTATTAGCTTGATTACCAGAGTGAATTTCACTTCTCTTTTTCGGTTGTGCTGCTTCTTCAGAAGGACCGTTCTTTTTAAGTCGATCGTTTTCTAGTTTTAATTTTTCGATTTCTTGATTGAATGCTTCATAATCTTGAATCACAATATCAAGAAATTCATCCACTTCCTCTTGATTGTAGCCACGCATTGTTGTTTTAAAATCTTTTTCTAAAATATTCTCTGCACTTAATTGAATTCGATTTAAACTCATGCTTATTCACCTCACTATTGAACTAGCTTATCTCTATTTTTCCAAAAAGGGTTGAGAAAGTCAATTTTATTTCCTGAAAAGAAATGATATTGTACATGTTATCGTTTTAATTGTACTTGTCAATAGCTTTAGCCTTTAAATAAATCTTTCTCAGAAAAAGAATATGGTAATAGTTTATCGATCGTTGTTTCCTCTATATTTCCACTTAAATTACTTAAATATATCTTTACATCATTTGAAAAGAATTCTTGCATCACTTGTCTACAAATCCCACATGGTGGAACTGGTTTTTCTGAGTTTGCTACAACAGCTATTTCAGTAAACTGATTTTCGCCATTTGCAATGGCTTGAAAGATTGCCACCCTTTCTGCACAACAGGTAGCAGAATATGAAGCATTTTCAATATTACACCCATGGTAAATGCTTCCATCTTTTGTTTTCACTGCTGCCCCAACTTTAAACTTCGAATAGGGTGCATATGCCTTATCATAAGCTTGCTTTGCCTCTTCAATCATTTTTATCTTCATAAACTAACAATCCTTTTCTTCTAGTTCTTCTAATAAAATGCCAAATACATAATGTACAGAAAAATTCAGTTCCATATAGCGTTTACGTTTTACATCTATGTAATACGTATGCATTAATAGTAATTCCATATTCTCTTTTGTAGAGACAATTTGATGAGGATGAAGATTTTTCTTATGCTGCTTTACGAAATCGAGCGCCTTCTCTTCCCAATCCTCTAATAATTCATAAATTGGGTTTGTTACCTCTTTAACAAATAAGAAAAATGTCTTATCCCTTAAATCTTGTGGTGGTTCATGTGTTTCATAGTAGGTTAATAATCTGTCTAATTCATTTGATAGCTTTTCTGTTAATTGTTGCAACTCCATTTAGTGGATGTCTCCTTTTATATCATAAGGCTCTTCTTTCATTTTAATCTAACCTTGTATGACGTTCAAGCTAAGCAAGTTACCTACTAATAAAACATTCTACTTATTTTTTCGAATTCTTTCTTTTCAACTTCGTATAATTCATTTATTTCTTCACAAATTCGTGATTGTAGTAATAATTGTATTTGTTTAACTTGATGTTGACAGTTTTCTAACTTCTCCTCTAGTGAGATAACGACTTGTGGGCTTTCTACAATAATTTGCTGATTCATATATACACCTCTTTTATCCTAAGTAAACGTTTATTCTATTATTCATGATTTATTAAATATCTCAATACATTCGACAAAAGAAGTGTTGCTTATACAAAATTCAATTTCTTATAAAAAATGTGTCCGTTTTATAAACCTTTCGTAAAATACCCCCTAATATGAAATGAAAAACACGAATACTAGCGAGTAGGTGTCCATTTAGGTCACAAAATATTTAATTCTTAGCCAAATATAGCCGATGCTTAATCTGCCCTTTTGTATTATAATAGAATAAGCTCTCTACATGATTTTTGAAGAACTTATGAATGTAAGGGGGTACAAAATGAATTACCCAAATGGAAAAAAGAAATATGGCTCAACAATCAAAAAGGCAAGTGGTACGATTGATTTTAGTAATAGAGGGATGTCGTTAGAAGATGATATTAACTTAACCAATCAATTCTACTTAGACCAAAACATTGCAGTTATTCATAAAAAGCCTACACCCGTACAAATTGTAAATGTACATTATCCAAGTAGAAATAGAGCTGTTATTAAAGAGGCATATTTTAAGCAGCCTTCTAC
>DVIO01000001.1 GCA_018711205.1 Candidatus Avamphibacillus intestinigallinarum
AATCAAAGACTTTTTACATGAAATACGTTAAAATGATAGGAAGACACCGTTTGAAATATTTAGAAATAACGGAAATAGATACACAAAGAAGAAGATAACTCGAATGATATAAATGTTTTAAAAATGAATGAAGGATGTGCAGAGAATGAGTAGTAAAATTTTGGTAGTAGATGATGAACAACCGATTGCTGATATTTTGAAATTTAATTTAGAAAAAGAAGGCTATGAAGTTATTGTCGCAAATGATGGAGATACGGCGATTGATTATGCTGAACAAGAAAAGCCAGATCTTGTGCTTCTAGATTTAATGTTACCAGGTAAAGACGGGAACGAGGTCTGTCGTGAGATTCGTAAAACACAAGCGATGCCAATCATTATGCTAACAGCAAAAGATTCTGAGATTGATAAAGTACTAGGACTTGAACTTGGGGCAGATGATTACGTGACAAAACCGTTTAGTAACCGTGAATTGATTGCACGTGTGAAAGCAAATATTCGCCGTCACCAACAAGTACCAGAAGAAGATGATAAACGAAATATTACGATTGGGCCACTCGAGATTTCTCCAGACGCGTATTCTGTGAAAAAGTCTGATGAAGAAATTGAGTTAACGCATCGTGAATTTGAACTATTATATTATCTTGCACGTCATATTGGCCAAGTGATGACCCGCGAGCATTTATTAGAAACGGTATGGGGCTATGATTACTTTGGAGATGTGCGTACAGTTGATGTTACGGTACGTCGCCTCCGTGAGAAAATTGAGGAAAATGCAAGTAGTCCTCGTTGGATTGTGACACGTCGCGGTGTGGGCTATTATTTACGTAATCCTGAACAGGAGTAGTTTGTATGAAAAAGAAGGTTGGTTTCTTTCGTTCGATTCAACTAAAATTCATTATTATTTATATCTTGTTACTCCTTATAGCCATTCAAGTGATTGGCTCTTATTTTGTCCGTCAATTAGAAACAGAATTACTAGATAGTTTTAAAGATTCGATTACCGATCGTGTTGAGCTATTAAGCTATAACATCGAACAAGCGATGACGAAGCAACGACCAGAGGATAAAGAAGAAACCTCTCTAGAAAACGAAATACATGAAATTGTACAAGATATTGGGTCTGATACAAATACAAAGCTACAGGTGATTGATGCCGGAGGTCGGGTGATCGCCACGAATGATTATTTGGATCAAGACATTGTCGGCAAAAAGACAACTGAAGAGATTATTCAAAAAGCGCTGACCTTTGGCTCATCGGATGAAATGCGGATGCGCCGAGCTGGGACGGAAGAACGGCTGTATGTTCAGGTTAATCCATTAACAGAAGATGAAGATGGAGACGTCATCGGCGCGATTTATATCGAATCCTCCTTGAAGAGTATGTATGATCAGCTTGAGAATATTAATAAAATTTTCCTAAGAAGTTCAATTTTAGCGATTATTGTCTCTGCTTTTATTGGAATTTTAGTTGCACGAACGATTACAAAACCAATTACCGAAATGCAACAGCAAGCACGAACGATTGCCAGAGGAGATTTCACCCAGAAGGTTAATGTGTACGGAAAAGATGAGATTGGACAGCTCGCCGAAACGTTTAATGATATGAACGATAAGCTGAAGCACTCCTACCAAACGATTCAAGAAGAGGAGCGGAAGCTGAGCTCGGTGCTCTATCATATGTCCGACGGGGTTATTGCGACAGACCGTAAAGGGTTGATTACGTTAATGAACGATCCAGCAGGCCATCTATTAGGCTATGACCCTGAAAAAGCCATTGGTCGCTTTGTGTTAGATATTTTACAATTAGAAGAGCGTAGTGTAGATACGAGTGAATTGGAAGAGAGTAGCTCAACGATTATTGACTTTAGTACGGAGCATAAAATCTCACTCATTCGGGCGAAGTTCTCAACGGTTAAAGATGATCTTGGTGAGGTGAATGGATTTATCACCGTGCTAAGTGACGTTACCGAGCAGGAAAAAATCGAACAAGAACGACGCGAATTCGTTTCAAACGTCTCTCATGAATTACGCACACCGCTTACGACGTTACAAAGTTATTTAGAGGCGCTTGTGGATGGGGCTTGGGAAGACCCAGCAATTGCACCGAAATTCTTACAGGTGACGCAAACCGAAACAGGACGGATGATTCGCATGGTAAATGACTTGCTGCAATTATCTCGTATGGATAATAAAGAATATGCCCTAAAAGAATCGCGCACCGAATTCGCGCAATTTATGAGTGGCATTATTGACCGTTTTGAAATGAACTTAGAATCCCACTTAACATTTAAACGTAATTTAACCGAAGGGCTATATGTTTGGATTGACCAGGATAAAATGACCCAAGTATTGGATAATGTCATTTCTAATGCGATTAAATATTCGCCTGAGGGTGGCGAAATCATCTTCACATGTAAAAAACGAAGAAATGAATTACTCGTTAGTGTCGAAGACCAAGGACTTGGAATTGCATATGATAAATTGGACAAAATCTTTGACCGTTTCTACCGTACAGACTTAGCACGTACACGTAAGCTAGGTGGTACAGGGCTTGGACTTGCCATTACAAAAGAAATCGTCGAAGCACATTACGGCCAGATTTGGGCTGAAAGTAAAGAAGGTAAAGGAACGACGATTCTCTTTACCCTACCGTTAATGCGTGAGATGCGGAGGGGAGATAAATGAAGTTTGAAACTGTAAAATCATTGATTCTCTTCATATTAGTAGGGATTAGTTTGCTATTAACCCTTGGCCTATGGCATGACTCTCCCCGATACGAAAAGGTTTACGATTCGTCTTATGTCAATGAAGTCGATGTCGGCGGTAATGAGGAGAAAAAACGCGAAATCATCGAGCCAAGCAACATTGTTTTTCAATCGAATCAAGGGACTTATTTTGGCTTCGATTCTAAAAAGAAAGAGAAGCGCTTCTATAAGGAAATGAATACATGGAAGCTATCAGATGTGTTAACAGACTCATATGAAAATGAAAATAAAGGCGGCTATCAAATTGAGGTCGAATTCCCAACTGGCGTCCCTATTTCGTTTATCCCAAGTTTATTTGAATATACCGAAGAAGGCTTTTTACCAAGCTGGTCATTTAAGAGGCTATACATTACGTTAAACGAAGCATCTTCCTTAATCGAATTGAAGTTCGTTTCAACGGATGAAGTGTATGAGCTCACAGCTGATGTGAAAAACCAGCGTCAATTCGATGAAATGAAAGAATACTTTACAACAGGTAAAGATTTAAAGCATTATAAAAAAATCGAAGACACGAAAAATGTGATCTATACAACAGATGAAAAGGTAAGTATGAAACAATGGACACTCCCGACAGATATGCTGGAGGAAAAAGGCTTCGTTGATGCGCTGTTTAGTAACCCATCAAGTGTTTGGAAAAATACAGGCGAGGCGTATTACTCTGATGGTCAAAGAGGCATGCGTATTTCACAAGATGGCTTGAGTATGGAATATATTAATCCACTTCAAGAAACAGATGAAACGTTAGATTATTCAGATTTACTAGATAGAGTCATTGATAAGATTAATGATCATAAAGGTTGGACAGGTGATTATAATCTTTTCTACGTCGATAAGAAGGCCCAAAAGGCACAGTTTAAGCTGTACTACCAAAACTATCCGATTTTAAACGATAAAGGTCTGACATCGATTGAGCAACAATGGCGTGCCGGTGAATTGTATAGCTATCGTCGTCCGTTATTTAAATTGACTAACCCCTTAGCGAGTGAATCGACTGAATTACCGGCGGGTTCTGCTGTTATCGAATTCCTAAAAACCGAGGCAGACTACAATGTAGATGAAATTGAAGATATCCAAGCCGGATATTCACTAGATTACTCTGAGGACTATAATTCAGTTACATTGATTCCAGCTTGGTTTATTTATTATGATAAAGGCTGGATTGAGCTTGATTTAAATGACTTAAAAGATAAAGAAGGGAATGAATAACAATGCAATGGGGCCAAATCAAAACATTATTCATTCTCTGCTTTCTTATTTTAAATGTGTACTTGTTCTATCAATTTATCGATAAACAAAACGAAAGTGATTTACGGGTTAAAGAAGCACCTGACTCCTCTATTGAAACGAAATTAAAAAACGAAAACATTAAAGTTGGCAAGCTGCCACAGGACGAAAAACGAGAGTCCTTTATTTCTGTCAAACAGCGTAGTTTATCAGATAAGGATAAAAAGGAATTGGACAAACTACAAAATCAGACAACGACAATCTTAGACGATAAACAAATTCTTTCAAGTTTTGATAAACCGATTGAGATTCCAAAGGACGCAAAAGAAGATGCAGTTGCAACAACTGTGAAGCAAAATGTCTGGCACGGGGATGAATATTCACTATGGAATTGGAATAAGGACATTAATATGCTTGTCTTCTTCCAAAAAAAGAAGGATCAACCCGTCTTCTTTAACCAAAGTGGTGTATTGCTTGTCTTCTTGAATGATAAAAATGAAATTATCTCATATACGCAGACATTGCTAGGAGATGCAGATGATAAGGATGCCGAGAAAAAGGATCTTATCAAATCGATTAAAGCCGTCGAAACATTATACAAAACGAATGAGCTACAGTCGGGTGACGAGATTACCAATGCTAATATTGGCTTCTATACACGACTGCCATTCGAAAATGGTGTCCAAGTATTCGTACCAACTTGGAAGATTACGGTAAACGATGAGCGCCATTATTTCGTAAACGCACTCGAAGGCTATGCAATACCGAGTAATGAAGCACAATTCCTAACAGATACATTAACTTCGATTCTAGAGAAATTAGAAAAGCTTGATGATGATCATAAACAAAAAGAACCATTTATTAAATTAATGAACGATCGATTAACAGCAATTGAAAAGGGGCAGGAAGAAGAATGACGTTACATTTTAGTGTGTTAGCTTCTGGAAGTACGGGGAATGCGTTTTACATCGGAACAGAGAAAGAACGCCTACTTGTCGATGCTGGATTAAGCGGTAAACAAATGGATAGATTGTTTCAAGAAATAGATGTCGATCCAAAAACGTTATCAGGTATTTTAGTGACACATGAACATTCCGATCATATTAAAGGACTCGGCATCTTAGCGCGTAAATATAATTTGCCGATTTATGCAAATGAAAAAACATGGGATGCGATGAACCATTCACTTGGGAAATTGACAACCGATCAGAAGTTTCATTTCGAAACAAACACGGTGCAAACCTTTGGAGATATTGATGTAGAATCATTCGGTGTCTCACATGATGCAGCTGAGCCGATGTTTTTCACATTCCATCATAACGGTCAAAAAGTGGCACTCGTCACCGATCTCGGCTATGTATCTGAGCGTATTCAGAAAACGGTGATGGACGCTGATGCATATATATTTGAGGCGAATCATGATGTTGAGATGCTCCGAATGGGACGGTATCCATGGAGTGTGAAACGACGGATTCTAGGTGATTCTGGGCATGTGTCGAATGAAGACTGTGGACTTGCTTTAAGCGAATGTATTACTGATAAAACAAAACGTGTATATTTGGCACATTTGAGCCAAGATAATAATATGAAGGACTTAGCTCGTATGTCTGTGAATCAAGTATTGACGGAACGTGGCATCGAGATGGATTTATTAGATACAGATCCAGCCAAACCAACACCGATATATCATCTCAGTTAATGGCAGATTTTTAAGATTTGCGTTATGGAATTTATAATTTAGGGTAAGCTAGAATTAATTCATATGTGTGATACATAGACTAGATTGTAAATAATGAGGTGAATGATGTGTCGAATAACGAAAATGAACAGCCACCACAATCGCCAAAGCCACCAAAAAGGCGAAACGGTTGGCTCATTCCAATACTTTTAGGTGTCATCATTGGTGTATTACTCGTAACGTTTGCATTGCCAGCGCTTAATAACGCTGATTTATTACCAAATCAATCGAAAAAAGATGATAGCAGTGTCAATGATGCCAAGATTGATCGTAAGGAAGATGGTAAGAAAAATCAATCTGTTGAGGTAGATGTCTCAACAGAGGTGACGAAAGTCGTTGAAGAAGTGACGCCAGCAGTTGTTGGCGTAGCGAATTTACAAAGACAATCGAACTTCTGGCAAAGAGACCAGGATAGAGACGGTGGCAACGACTCTGAGAAAGAGATGAGTGTCGGCTCAGGTGTGATTTATAAAAAAGATACAAGTGATGCGTATGTCGTAACGAATCACCACGTTATTGATGGAGCGGATAAAATAGAGGTTGTTTTATCAGATGATACACATGTCAATGCCAAACTACTGGGTAGTGATTTATTCTCAGATTTAGCCGTATTAAAAATGGACTCAAAAGATGTGAAGAAAGTCGTCGATATCGGGTCATCGAATAAAGTAAAAGTCGGAGAGCCAGCCATTGCAATCGGTAACCCACTTGGACTAATGTTTTCTGGGTCAGTTACCCAAGGTGTCATTAGTGGGAAAGAGCGTACGGTGCCGCAAGACTTTAACAACGATGGTAGACCAGATTGGCAGGCAGAGGTTATACAAACTGACGCAGCGATTAACCCTGGAAACAGTGGCGGTGCTCTGATTAATATTGCGGGCCAGCTGATTGGGATCAACTCAATGAAAATCAATCAGACAGCTGTAGAAGGGATTGGCTTTGCGATTCCAGTAGATACAGCCATGCCAATTATTGATGAACTTGAGACAAAAGGCGAAATCATTCGTCCGTATCTAGGTGTGGAAGCATATGCACTAGAAGAAGTACCAAAATCTGAATGGCAAAATACACTCAAATTACCGAAATCCGTAGAAGCGGGTGTATATTTAATGTCAGTTGAAACAGGGTCACCTGCGGATGAAGCTGGTTTAAGAAAACTAGATGTGATTACTGAAATCGACGGTCATGAAGTTGAAAGCATGATTGATTTACGCGAGGTTCTTTATGATAAGAAAGAAGTCGGTGATGAAGTAACGATTACGTACTACCGAGAAGGCTCAAAAGACCAAGTGAAGCTAAAATTAGGAGAACAAAAAAGCAATAAATAAAATAGGAGACATGATTTCCAAGAGGGGGAGATCATGTCTTTTTTTAATTATGCTTATTCACAGATTGTGAATAAAATGTTTACATCTCTATATATAGACAAAATTTTACAAAACAACACAAAATAAATAAGAACACTTGTGCATATGTGGATAGAAATGTGAATAACTTTTGGAAAACAGTTAAATTATCCACTTTTCTAGAAAAAAGCTGTGATTAAGTCAACTCTGTTGCCAAAAGTAGTATATCCCCTTAAACTAATAAGGCATCCATTTTTAAAACGTAGATTTCAAAGAAAAAGGAAGTGCAACATGATTAAGGATTTTTTCTCTTACTATAAACCACATAAACGCCTATTCCTCATCGACTTTTTTAGTGCGATCGTTGTCGCATTGCTAGAGCTTGCCTTCCCATTAGCTGTTCAAGGCTTTATTGATAAGCTATTGCCGACAGGGAATTGGAGTTTAATTGTAACCGTTAGTATATTGCTATTATTTGTTTATTTATTAAGTTCATTCTTGCAATATGTCGTAACGTATTGGGGCCATTTACTCGGGCTGAATATCGAAACAGACATGC
Organism: Candidatus Avamphibacillus intestinigallinarum; assembly: GCA_018711205.1. Taxonomy (GTDB): domain Bacteria; phylum Bacillota; class Bacilli; order Bacillales; family Amphibacillaceae; genus Avamphibacillus; species Avamphibacillus intestinigallinarum. Next base: position 7,633 of record DVIO01000001.1, read on the forward strand.
GTGAAGAACTATTTCAACATGTGCAAAAGCAATCCTTCCGATTTTTCGACAATACGAAGACAGGCCATGTAATGAGTCGATTTACGAATGACCTATTTGATATTGGTGAACTCGCCCATCATGGACCGGAAGATTTCTTCATTGCGATTATGACGTTTGTCGGGGCATTTATCATCATGTTCCAAGTAAACGTACAAATTGCGCTAATCATTCTCATTGTCGTACCGATTTTAATCTGTCTAATTGCTTATGGAAACGTCCATATGAGTCGTTCATGGAAGAAAATGTACGAAGAAATTGCGGACGTCAACGCGCGTGTAGAAGATGCCGTTTCAGGTGTAAGAGTTGTGCAATCTTTCACAAATGAGTCATTTGAAAACGAACGTTTCACAGAAAATAACTACCGTTTCCGCAAAGCAAAACGTGGCGCCTATAAAGTCATGGCATTTGTTAATGCAAATATTTATATGATGATGCGTCTAGCTGTACTACTTGTATTGGTGGTTGGTGCTTGGTTTACATTTACAGGAACGATTACAAATGGGGAACTGGTTGGTTTCGTTCTTTATGTTCAAGTGTTATTCCGTC
>DVIO01000167.1 GCA_018711205.1 Candidatus Avamphibacillus intestinigallinarum
ATATTTGATATGAAAATGTTTAAACGATTTGTTTTATTAAGTAAGGCAAATGTTCCGGGAAATGTAAAAAACATCTATAACCAAGATTTCATGCCAATCGATCATAAAAAGAGGTGTCATGATGTTCAAAATAATCGGGGCATTTTGCATCATAACGAGTAGTAGTTGGATGGGTTGGTCCTGGAGTCGAGATTTAGAGAAAAGAACCGTACAAATTAGGCAATGTATCCATGCGATACAAATGCTGGAATCAGAAATGAGATATAGTCAGCTCACGTTACAGGATGCTTTTGACAGATTGGCTAATCGATTACCACAGCCGATATATATATTATTTGAAAATTTGGCAGATCATTTAAATGAATCGAAAGGGACTTTATATTCCATTTGGGAAGAGGAGGTCATTGCTTTCATACATGGATCTGCAATGCGACAAGATGAAAAAGAAATTTTGCTCCAATTTGGACAAACATTAGGGCAACATGACATGGTGCAACAAGAAAAACATATTCAGCTAGCGCTGCATCACTTTGAACGTGTACTGCATACAGCAATAGATCAAGAACAAAAATATAGTAAAATGGGCAAATCGTTAGGGGTCTTAGCAGGAATCTTTTTTGTGTTAATCCTGATTTAGATACAAAGGAGCAGGTATATGTTAGGCGAAACAGCTATATTGTTTCAAATTGCAGGAATTGGAATTATTGTGGCCTTAATTCAATCGATATTAAAACAAATGAATAAAGAAGAGGTGGGCCAATTTGTAACGTTAGCTGGTTTTATCATTGTTTTATTAATGGTGATCAATCGTCTGGGAGAGCTATTCCAGCAAATAAAATCAGTATTTTTGTTTCAAGGATAAGCAATGGATATAACGCAAATTGTATTAATTGGTTTAGTCGTAAGCATTCTATTCATCATTCTAAAAGATGTGAATCCAGCATTTGCTTATTTTTTAGTATTGTGTACGGGTGTATTACTTTTTTTCATGATTATGCAACAAATTGTAGCGGTATTTCAAGTAGTCGAAAAGCTTGGAGAGAAAGCCCATATTGAAAGTGTTTATATCACGACCATTTTAAAGGTTATTGGCATTGCTTATATTGCAGAATTAGGTGTTCATTTCACGAAAGATGCGGGGTTGGATTCAATCGCAGCAAAAATTGAATTGGCTGGGAAAATTACGATTTTAATGCTGGCTATTCCAATCATTCAAGCAGTTATGGAAACAATTCTCGGATTTTTACCAAGCTCATAACAATGTATCATGTAAAAGGAGCTAAAAAGCATGAAGAATCCATTCAAATTATTTATGCTGATCCTTTTTTTCTTAATTGTATTTGTACAAGCAAATCCCGCAACTGCAGAAGAACATCAAAAACAGGAGAAGTTAGAAGATGAACTAGTTGAGGAGCTATCCTTTAAAGAAATTGAAACATATTGGAACAAGGTGATCTCAGATTACCGTGGATATGTTCCTGAATTAGAAAAGACAACAGTGACAGAATTTATTAAACAAAAAGAAACGTTTTCATTTAAAAATATGTTAAAAGGTATTAGTGAATATTTCCTCTATGAATTACTACTTAACGGTAAATTATTAGGGACCCTTATCGTTCTCGTCCTATTTTCCACATTCTTACAAACCATTCATTCCGCATTTGAAAAAAATGCAGTTAGTCAAATAGCTTATTTTGTTGTGTATTTTGTATTGATTTTTGTTTTATTAAATAGTTTTTATTCTGTCTTTGAATATACGAAAGCTACGATACAGCAATTAAGTGATTTTATGCTTGCTTTATTACCGATGTTGTTAGGATTAATGTCCTCATTTGGAAATTTGTTAGCTGTTTCTTTTTTTCAACCCATTATTATTTTTATTATTTATTTAAGTAGTGTAATCGTTTCAAAGTTTCGTTTGCCGTTATTATTTTTATCAGCTTTACTGTTTATTGTTAGTTTTCTAAATGAGCAATTTAAATTGATTCATCTAGCCAAATTATTAAGGACAGTATCGATAGGAATATTGGGCATTTTAATGACGTTGTTTATCAGTATTATGTCTATACAAGGGACAGCATCCGCTGTGCAGGATGGCATCGCAATGAAAACGACAAAGTTTATTACAGGAAACTTCATTCCGGTAATTGGTAGGACCTTTACAGATGCGACAGATACGGTGTTTACCGCTTCATTACTTTTAAAAAACGCGGTAGGTATTATCGGTTTAATCCTCATTTCATTTATTACATTATTTCCGATTTTAAAAATTGCTGCCATTGGGCTGATTTATAAAGTATCTGCAGCCATATTAGAGCCACTAGGCGATGGTCCGATGATTGAGATGATTGCCGAGATGAGTAAATATATATTTTATGTATTAGCCTGTTTGTTAGTCGTCACCTTAATGTTCTTTTTAGCCATTGTGATTATTATTGTAGCTAGTAATGTAACGCTATTTCTTAGATAGGATGAAATAGATGGACGAAATGATGACTTGGATCAATCAAATCGTTATGTTTGTTTTATTAGCATCCATTGTTGATTTAATGATTCCACATTCGAAGTTTACCAAATATGTAAGACTTGTGATTGGTTTTATTTTTATATTGATTTTTATAAATCCATTATTTGCATTATTCGGAACCGATTTGTCAGGTGAAATCAATCAATTAACAGATAAAATTTATGAATCTGCATCAGATGAAGACATGAAAAAAACCATTCAATTTAAAAAAAGTGAAATACAATCTCAACAAGAAGCATATGTTTTAGAAAAGATGGATGTCCACCTAAAAGAAAAAGTACAAACTAATTTACGAAAATCATTGAATGTACAAATCGATAAGCTAGAGTTTTCCTTTGAGAAGGAGATGGAGTGGACTCCAGAAAATTTAAAACAAATTAATGTCTATTTGGAAACAGCTGATAGACATGCTTCAAATGAAGAGAAAGGAGTTATCAATGATATAGATCAAGTTGACATTATGAATAAAGAAAACTTGAAAAAAGAAGAGGCACCTAATATAGAGAAAGTTAAACAACTATTAACAAAAAAATGGGGGATTGAAAAAGATGAAGTAACCATATTTTGGGAGGGGCGCGAAGAGTGAAAGAAAAATGGGAGTCTTTAAAAAAGCTGATATCTAACATACCATCAAAAAATCTTAAATATAGTATCGTCATTGCGATTATTGGTATTTGTTTACTGTTAATAAGTAATGTACTCACTGGATCAAATAACAAGACAACGGATGTTATAAAAGAATCAAACCAAGAGCAGTCAGCCGTAGAGACAAGTGCAGGAACAAATAAAGATGAAACGGTTATGAAATTGGAAAAGACTTATGAAGCGGATTTAGAAAAGATGTTAGAAAAAATCAAAGGCATTTCCAAAGTAGAGGTAATGGTCAATTTGGATTCAACAAAAGTCGATGTTTATGAAAAGAATTTAATCTCTGGTAAGCAGACGACTGATGAATCAGATACAAATGGAGGCAAAAGAATCGTAGAAGATGATACTGAAGAAACACAAACTGTTTTAGTGCGAGAAGGAGATAAAGAGGTTCCATTAAAAGTTCAAACTAAAAAACCAAAAGTAAGAGGCGTGTTCGTTATCGCCAATGGGGTGGAACAAGCTAAGGCTAAAAAATGGGTGATTGAATCAACATCAAGAGTATTAGAGGTTCCATCGCATCGAGTTTCTGTCATACCTAAAGAATGAGGAGGAATACTATGTTAAAAAAACAAACTGTCTGGTTGCTAACGATGTTAAGTTTAATTATTGTATTAAGTGCTTATTACATGCTTTCACCTAACAATGGGGATTTGGCTTATATTGATCAAGGAGAAGATGAAACAGAAACGACATCAGGCGAAGCAAAAACGAAAAAGGATCAACTATCAGAGAAAGACGAAAAAGGTGACGTAACAGATGTAGAAAATGTTGGACAAGATGAGCTATTTACAACAATTAGAATGGAACTTCAAGATGAACGTAGTAAAAAAGAAGATCGTCTAAATGAAGTGATTGCCTCAAGCAGTACTTCAACTGAAGAGAAAAACCAAGCACTAGAAGATATTAACGATTTGGAAAATGCATCTACAAAAGAAACGATTTTACAAGATTCTATTATGTCATTAAAAGAAAAATATCAAGATGTGTTGGTTCGATCAGAAAAAGAGAAAGTCCATGTGCATGTTAAGGTAGATAAGCTATCAAAAGGTGAAGTAATCGAGATTATGCAATTGGTTCGTGATGAGTTTGGGGATAAGAAAGTTGATGTCAATTATCAATCAACTGATAAATAGTATAAGCGCATGTTAATCTGATTCTAAAAGACCTGGATATTTGTCATCTTAAAGAGGAGCAAATACAGGTCTTTAATTTTATAAACAATCCTGTAAAGTTGTCGCACTATAGTGACACTACTGATATAATATAAGTAGTTTAGTTCATTTTAGGATTAATATATGTTGATGTAGAAGAAGTATTTATCGTAAAATGAACTAGATTATAACAAGTTAACATAATTTATTTTATTCGAGGGAGTGCCTTAAAACAATGCTTAATATAGAAGAAATTAGAGAAATTGTTAAAATGATTGACCAATCGTCTGTAAATGAATTTAATTATGAAACAAATGGAACATCGATTAGTTTGAAAAAATCGAATGGTGTTGTCCACCAGGTAAGTGCAGAATCAACGACAGTTCAACCAGTTGAAACAGTTACAAATGTAGAACAACCCGCTGTACAAGCCACACAAGCAGAACAAGTCGCAGAATCAACAAAAGCAACAGTTGATTATGATTATGAAATTGTTTCACCTATGGTTGGTACACTTTACCGAGCTTCATCACCTGAGCATGACCCGTTTGTTGAGGTCGGAACAGTTGTACAAGAGAATTCAGTTGTTTGTATTGTAGAAGCAATGAAGCTATTTAATGAAATTGCCTCAGAAGTGAACGGAGAAATTGTAGAAGTACTCGTACAAGACGGAGAATTGGTTGAATTTGGACAACCACTATTTAGAGTAAAAACTAAATGAGGGGACGAAAGCCAGTGTTACATAAAATTTTAATCGCGAACAGAGGAGAAATTGCTGTTCGCATTATACGTGCGTGTAAAGAAATGGAAATAGAAACAGTTGCAGTGTATTCGGAAGCTGATAAAGATGCCTTACATGTGAAATTAGCCGATGAGGCCTATTGCATTGGACCAACTGCATCAAAAGATAGCTATTTAAATATCACAAATATTATGAGTGTTGCAACGTCAACAGGTGTAGATGCGATCCATCCTGGATATGGTTTCTTAGCTGAAAATGCTGATTTTGCGGAAATCTGTAGAGCATGTAACGTGAAATTTATCGGACCAACGCCTGAAGCCATTCAAAAAATGGGGATTAAAGATGTTGCAAGAGAAACGATGAAAGAAGCAAATGTACCAATCGTCCCTGGTTCTAACGGTATTATTGAAACAGAAGAAGAAGCGATTAGCGTAGGAGCAGAAATTGGCTATCCTGTTATCATTAAAGCTACTGCAGGTGGCGGTGGTAAAGGGATACGAGTTGCAAGAAATGAAGAAGATTTAATTAAAGGGATACGGGTTACTCAAAAAGAAGCAGAAACAGCTTTTGGAAATCCTGGTGTATACATAGAAAAATTCATAGAAGACTTTCGTCATGTTGAAATACAAATCATTGCAGATGAGCATGGACATGTTGTTCATTTAGGAGAAAGAGATTGCTCAGTGCAAAGACGACTTCAGAAATTAATTGAAGAAACACCTTCGCCAGCCATCACCCCTGAAATTAGAAAGCAAATGGGTGAAGCATCTGTTAAAGCAGCAAAAGCTGTTGATTATGTTGGAGCCGGAACAATTGAATATATATTTGATCGCCAATCTAAGCAATTTTATTTTATGGAAATGAATACACGAATCCAGGTTGAACATCCGGTTACTGAAATGGTAACAGGTATTGATCTTATTAAAGAGCAAATTAAAATAGCAAATCATGAACCTCTATCATTCACGCAGGAATCGGTGGAATTTAATGGGTGGGCAATTGAGTGCCGTATTAATGCGGAGAATCCATTGAAAAACTTTATGCCATCTCCAGGTGTTATTGACATGTATTTGGCACCAGGTGGTAACGGTGTGCGTGTGGATTCAGCAGCCTACCAAGATTATATGATTTCGCCGCACTACGATTCAATGATTGCAAAACTAATTACTTATGGAAACACAAGAAAAGAAGCGGTACAAAAAATGCGTCGTGCTTTGGATGAATTTATTATTGAAGGTATTCATACATCTATTCCGTTTCACAAGGCAATGATGAGAAATGATGTCTTTATAGCGGGTGATTTTAACACGAACTTCTTAGAAGAAAATGATATTATTTCAGAAATTGAGCAAGATGAATCATAAATACTAATTGTAAACATAAAAGTTGAATGAAAATAAACAGTCCTGTATTTAAATTTTTAAAACAGGGAATAGGCTAAAGTAGGTCAAGTTATTGACTTTACTCCTATATAATCGTTAGTGAGCTGTATTAGAAGGAGTTTATAAAATGAATCGGCATGAATCAAGAGAAAGAGCCTTTCAAGTATTATATCAGCTTGATTGGAATACAGTAGAATCAAGGGATGTGATTGAGCACTCTTTTGGAGAAATGGATCAAAACGATTTCTTTGATACATTAGTTTTCGGTGTGCGCGATAAGAAGGATGAGCTAGATGCTCTAATTGCTGAGCATTTAGAAAATTGGTCAATTGATCGAATTGCGACAACCGAAAAAACAATTTTGCGTATCGCTGTCTTTGAAATGAAATATTTAGAGGATATACCTGTAAATGTATCTATAAATGAGGCAGTTGAATTAGCAAATGTGTTTGGTGATGAGAAATCGGGTAGATTCGTTAATGGTGTATTATCTAAAATAACATTTTGAAAAGGGGATGTTCTCTTTGTCAACAACTACAGCTGAGGTTATTAACGGTAAAGATTTATCACACGATATGAAAATGGAAATGAAAACTGAAGTTACAGAACTCAAGCAAACAGGCATTACACCCCACCTAACTGTACTACTAGTTGGCGATGACCCGGCATCAAAATCCTATGTTTCTGGAAAGAAAAAAGCTTGTGATGAAACGGGTATTTCTTCAGACGTAACAGAACTTGATCCTTCTATTTCGGAAGAAGAACTTTTACAAAGAATTGAAGACTTAAATAACGATCCCAAAGTACATGGCATACTTGTGCAATTACCATTACCAGATCATATTGACGAACAAAAGGTGATTGAAACGATTGACCCATCGAAAGACGTTGATGGTTTTCATCCTGTAAATATTGGTAGAATGATGATTGGCGAAGACACATTTTTACCATGTACACCGTATGGCATTATTACAATGTTAAAATCAAAAAATATTAATATTGAAGGTAAGCATGCAGTCATTGTTGGAAGAAGTAATATTGTGGGCAAACCAGTTGGTCAATTATTGCTGAATGAAAATGCTACTGTAACGTATTGTCACTCACGTACGAAGAATTTACAAGAGTTCACGCGTTCAGCGGATATTTTGATTGCTGCTGTTGGAAAACCGCATGTAATTACTGGAGAAGATGTGAAAGATGGCGCTATCGTTGTTGATGTGGGTGTGAATAGAATTGAAGATGGATCTTTAACAGGTGACGTTGACTTTGAGAGCGCAAAACAAAAAGCTTCGTATATTACACCTGTACCTCGTGGAGTTGGACCGATGACGATTACAATGTTACTTAAGAATACAATCAAAGCGGCTAAGGAACTTGCTAAGTCGTGAAAGATCGTTATTTAACAGTAACAGCCTTAACAAGATATCTAAAAAAGAAATTAGAATTAGACCCACATTTAGAGAACGTTTGGCTAAGGGGAGAAATTTCTAATTTTAAATTGCATAGCCGTGGACATATGTATTTGACCTTAAAAGATGATCAAGCAAGAATCCAAGCGATTATGTTTGCTGGAGATAATCGTAATTTACCGTTCATGCCTGAAAATGGCATGAACGTTCTTGTACAAGGTCAGGTTAGTCTTTTTGAAAGATACGGTCAGTATCAACTCTATATTAAAGAAATGCAACCAGATGGTATTGGAGCCCTTTACTTAGCTTTTGAGCAATTAAAAGACAAGCTAGATAAAAAGGGCTATTTCAATTCAGTACATAAAAAGGAGATTCCATCTCACCCAAAACATATAGCGATCATCACCTCACCAACAGGTGCTGCTGTACGTGATATATTAACCACTCTAAAGCGTCGTTATCCGATTGTAGAAACAACGGTTATTCCTGTTCTCGTTCAAGGGAAAAATGCTACGCCTTCCATCGTTAGAGGGATAGAATTAGCTAATGAAATGGGAATATTTGATACGATTATCCTTGGACGTGGTGGTGGCTCAATAGAAGATTTATGGGGCTTTAATGAAGAACAAGTAGCTGAGGCGATTTATCATTCAGTCACTCCGATTATTTCTGCTGTTGGTCATGAAACTGATACAACCATTAGTGATTATGTTGCAGATTTACGAGCTGCAACACCAACAGGAGCAGCGGAATTAGCTGTACCTTCAGAATTAGAATTAAAGCAAAAACTATTGCAACAAAGACAAATGTTAACTAGATATATGCAGAATAAATTAGCTGAAGAGAATAGACACTTAGTTAGGCTACGTGCATCCTATGCATTTAAGTATCCTGCACATCTTGTTAGACAAAAAGAACAACAACTTGATACATCAATAGAGCGTTTACATCGAGTAATTAAATCAGTATATACTCAGAATTTTGAACGCTTACAAACATTAAGTAAACGTATGTATTTGCAAAAGCCTGAGCAAAAATTATTGGATGCCCAGCAACAAGTACAAAAAGCCAATGAGAGCTTGCAAACAGAAATGAAACGCATATTAGAAAGGCATCAAAAAGATTTAATGAGTAAGATGGATAAATTAAGTCTTTTAAACCCATTAGAAGTTATGAAACGGGGTTTCTCGATAACATATAATCGGGATAAAGAAATCATTAAGTCAATTGAAGAAACGAATGTCGACGATGAAATCCAGGTATATTTAGAAGATGGTGTGTTAGACTGCCGTGTTGAAAATAAGAAGGAGGGACAGAATTGAGTGAAGAAAAAGAGCTATCATTTGAAGAAGCAATGGAATCGTTAGAGGAAATTGTAAACGAATTAGAAAAAGGCGATGTCCCGTTGGAAAAAGCTATTGATTACTATCAAGATGGTATGAAATTATCAAAACTTTGCAATGATAAGCTTAAAAATGTTGAAGAGAAGATGACGAAGATTATGAATGAACAAGGGGAATTTGAGGTCTTTGAAATTCAGGAGGAAGAATAGTAGTGAAAACAAATTTTGAACACTATTTAGAAGAAAAAAAGGACGTTTTTTTAAAAGAGCTAGGACGTTACATACATGATTTGGATATTCCCAATAGGTTAAAAGAATCGATGATTTATTCGTTAGAAGCAGGTGGTAAACGGATTCGTCCAATTCTTTTAATGGCAAGTAATGAAGCATACAACAGTTGCCCCAACAAGATCTATTCATCTGCAGTCGCTTTAGAAATGATTCATACATATTCATTGATTCATGATGATCTACCGGCAATGGATAATGATGATTATCGTAGAGGAAAATTAACCAATCATAAACAATTTGATGAAGCGACTGCCATATTAGCAGGGGATGGGTTACTTACATATAGTTTTAGTATTATAGCAGATGATCCTAATCTTACAGATCAAGAAAAAGTTCATATTATTCAGAAGTTGTCTAAAGCAAGTGGACCCCAAGGTATGGTTGCTGGACAGATTTTAGATATGGAGGCGGAGCAAACGCCTGTTAATTTGACGAGCTTAGAAAATATCCACGCATTAAAAACGGGAGAATTGCTTAGCTTTGCGGTTGAAATTGGTGCATATCTCGGTGAAGCAACTAAAGAAGAGTTACAGTACTTAAATGAATTTTCTTATTATCTCGGACTCATTTTCCAAGTGCAAGATGATTTATTGGATGAATTTGGTGATCCAGAAAAATTAGGAAAGCCCGTTGGAAGTGATGTTGGCAATGATAAAAGTACATATCCAAAACTGTTAACAGCTGAAGGTGCAGTTGCTAAGAAATCGGAATACCTTAAGTTGGCGGAAAACGCATTGTCACAGGCGCATGCAGGTGATTCCACTTTAGCAAAATTAATGAATTATATTAGCAAAAGAGATCGTTAAACACTGTCGAAATATAGATGGTTTTTTAGAATTATGATATAATATAAGTAATCGATTAGGGATGGTGCAGTATTCTAGTCAATCCTCCGTTTCTGAAGGCGGGGCTAAAAATCCGCTAAAGGGCACATCGATGAAGTTCCTTGTGTTGGCTTGAGGCGCCCAGCCTTGGGTTAATGCTGGGAGTTAAGGATTTCGGGCGATCCACAAAGGCATGTGGGCGTTTGACCCGATTTCCGTGGAGGCCCATCTCTGTAGTAGGCACTAAGCCTAGTGGCTATTATGGAATGGGGTATGAACCTATGATAAATGGTAAGGGAATCCATTTAAATAGCGTAGCCTGCCTTGAGTGGTATCTGAGGGGATTAGAGCGTAAAATCATGGAAGAGATGGCCACTCTTCAATGATTAAGATTCTATGAAATCAGTACTGCAAAAGAGGCTAGGAAGCGGTTAAAGATTGCTGAGGAAATCTCCTAGACTGTTTGAATAAACATCCAATAGGGATTATAGTGTGGACTAAGTGGTAATCCAGTCTAGTACATGGTGACATGGCTAAGATGGCTTTAAAGGGGAACCGCCTTTTTGGCAACAAAAGGTATCTATCTGGGAAAACCTACTGGACCTAAGCCACAGTTTTAACCTATTGGGTGACCATCCCTCGTATACATAATGAAATGATTAAAGGTTGTTAATATGTCGAAAAATAAAATGAAAAGTTCAATTAAATTTAGTATATCAATCGCCGTTATCACTTTTGTGTTAGCGGCTATTTTTTCTATTGTTTCATCTTCATTGTTAAATAAAGTAACGTGGTATTTCGGATTTGTAATTGTTTTTGTCATCGTTTTAATCGGAATACTTTTTGATATTTTAGGTATTGCTCCGGCCGCTGCTAGTGAAGAACCCTTTCATGCGATGGCAGCGAAAAAAGTTAAGGGCGCGAAAGAATCTCTTTTTGTTGTCAGAAATGCGGATCGTTTTGCAAGCTTTTGTAATGACGTAATCGGTGATATTTCCGGAATTGTGAGTGGTACTGCCTTGACAGTTGTGCTTGTACAAATTGGTAATATATTAAAGGCTGCTGAAGGTAGTACGTTTGAAATCACGTTATCAGTTGTGATGACAAGTATTCTTGCTGCACTAACAGTTGGAGGAAAAGCATTAGGTAAAACATTTGCTTTAAAGTCATCAACTCAAGTTGTACTCATAGCTGGTAAAGTGATTCACTTCTTAGAACATACATTCAAGATGCAGATTACTCAAAAATCAAAAAGTAAAAAACGTAGGTGAATGTATTGATGTCACAGTTTAACATAAATCATATAAAACAATCTAATCTTCCAGAATTAAAATGTCTTGCTGAAGAGATACGTCAATTTTTGATTCATAAGCTTTCAAAAACCGGGGGACATTTAGGTCCGAATTTAGGTACAATTGAGCTTACGATCGCCTTACATTATGTTTTTGAGAGTCCGAATGATCAATTGATTTGGGATATTGGACATCAAACATATACACATAAAATGTTAACGGGACGAACTCATGAATTCGATTCATTACGAAAATATAATGGTCTATCTGGATTCTTAAGAAGAGAAGATAGTCCCCATGATATATGGGGGGCAGGACATAGCTCAACATCATTATCTGCAGCTGCTGGTATTGCTTATGCGAAGCAATTGAATGGTGATGAGCATTCCGTCATTCCGATTATTGGAGATGCAGCGATTACAAGTGGTATGGCTTTTGAAGCATTAAATCACATTGGTGATGCACAATTACCAGTTAACATCATCTTAAATGATAATGGCATGTCCATTTCAAAAAGTATAGGTGCATTACAAGCAATATTTGAACAAGGTAAAGAGCAGGCAGGAATAGATTCAGTGGCTAGCTTTTTTGAACAGCTAGGCATTACATATATAGGTCCGATAGATGGACATGATTTATTTGAATTGATCCAAGTCTTTCAACGCATACGTATTCAAAAACGTCCAATCATTTGTCATATCTTAACTCAAAAAGGTAAAGGCTATGAACCAGCTGAGGCTGATACGAAAACACATTGGCACAGTACGCCTCCTTTTGATTATGATTCTGGCGAAACTTTGATTAAGAAAGAACAGGTGATTCATTCACAATCCTGGAGCGAGATAATAAGTAATGAACTGAAGCAGATTGCCATGACAAATGAACAATTGATTGTTGTTACACCAGCCATGATTGAAGGATCTAAATTAGCAAGCTTCAAGGAGACCTTTCCCCATAGACTTATCGATACTGGCATTGCAGAGCAACATGCGGTTACATTAACGGGTGGTTTGGCGATTAGTGGAAAGATACCATTTTTAGCTATATATTCGACTTTTTTACAAAGGGCTTATGATCAAGTCGTACATGATATTTGTAGACAAAATTTACATGTCATTTTCGGTATTGATCGTGCCGGATTAGTGGGTGAGGACGGAGATAGTCACCACGGAATTTTCGATATTAACTTTTTACAAAGCATACCCAATATGACGATTATGATGCCTTATACAGCCGAAGAAAGTCAGTGGATGTTACAATTAGCAATAGAGGAATTAACAGGGCCTGTTGCGATTCGTTATCCAAAAGGTACAGTAAAGCAATTGTCTGCCTCTCCGCCGTCTAGATTAAAAGAAACGTTTGGGACATGGTCGGTTATGGCTGAAGGGAAAGATGCAGTTATCATCACATTTGGGCCAATGCTTGATATAGCAATACAGGCTAGAGAATTTTTGCAACAAGAAGGTATTGCTGTTCGTATTGTCAATGCCCGTTTCATAAAACCTCTAGATCAAGATATGCTCAATATATTAATTAATGAGGATTTACCTATATTAACGATTGAAGAATCTGCATTATTAGGTGGATTTGGAAGTGCAGTGCTTGAATATATAATATCGAACAAAAAGACGGTTTCCCGCTTTAACAGAATGGGCATACCTGATCATTTTGTAACGCATGGTTCTAGAGAAGATTTATTAGAAGCGTTATCTCTAACAGCTCATGACATAGTGGCTAATCTGAAAACATTAATCGAAAAAGGAAGATAAGAATGCCAAAAAAAAGACTAGATGTTTTATTAGTTGAACGTCAGCTTATCGAAACAAGAGAAAAAGCAAAGAGGGTTATTATGGCAGGTCTTGTTTTTACAGGGCAAGAAAGACTTGATAAACCAGGCGTGAAAGTTTCGGAAGATATTCCGTTAACGATAAAAGGGAAAGACATGCCGTATGTTGGTCGAGGTGGCTTAAAGTTAGAAAAAGCCCTACAACAATTTGACATCGATGTAAGGGATCAAATTATGATAGATGTAGGTTCATCAACTGGAGGATTTACGGATTGTGCGTTGCAAAACGGTTTAGCTTTGTCATATGCTGTTGATGTTGGCTATAATCAACTCGCTTGGAAATTGAGAAATGATGAACGCGTTGTCGTCATGGAGCGGACAAACTTCCGCTATGCGACACCTGATTTATTTACAAAAGGAAAACCAACATTTGCATCAATAGATGTTTCATTTATTTCATTGCGGTTAATGTTACCACCGCTTCAATCGATACTTCAAAATAACAGTGATGTTGTTGCTTTAATTAAGCCGCAATTTGAAGCAGGTAAAGAACAAGTCGGTAAAAAAGGCATTGTTCGTAATAAATCCGTACATGTTGAAGTTGTACAAAATATTATTGACTTTGCCGTGTCACTAAATTATTCTCCGATGGACCTTACATATTCGCCAATCACTGGTGGGGACGGAAATATAGAGTTTCTCGTGCATTTGAAATATGCAGCTGACCTAACAAATCATATTGATAAAGCAGACATTCAACAGGTAATTGATGAAGCTCATTCTGTATTACAACGTCACCATAAATAGAACTAACCGATAGGAGGGTTTATATGAGTAAAGTTCAACGCCATATTAAAATTAGAGAATTGATTACTGAAGAAGAAATTGAAACCCAAGATGATTTAGTTAATCGCCTAAAAGCACTAGGTTATAATGTTACACAAGCTACGATATCCCGTGATATAAAAGAATTACATTTAGTCAAAGTTCCCTCACAGCTTGGAAATTATAAATATAGCTTACCAGCTGATCAACGGTTTAATCCTTTGGAGAAATTAAAACGAATGATGATGGATGCGTTTGTGAAAATTGATGCGGCGAGTCATTTTATCATTATTAAGACGCTTCCAGGAAACGCGCAAGCAATGGGTGCATTAATTGATAATTTAAATTGGACAGAGATAATGGGAACATTATGCGGTGATGATACATGTATGATCATTTGTAAAACAGAGGCCGATGCTGTACTGATAAAGGATCGATTTATTGAAATGCTATAAGCATGATAAGAGGTGAAATAGATGCTTCAAGAATTATCCATTCGTGATTTTGCGATAATAGATGAAATTTCTCTTACGTTTCATGAGGGATTAACTGTTTTAACAGGTGAAACCGGTGCTGGAAAGTCGATTATAATCGATGCGATACAATTACTTGCTGGTGGAAGAGGTTCTGTAGAATTTGTTAGACATGGAGCAAAAAAAGCCGAGATTGAAGGTTTATTCATCGTTGATGATGATAAACATCCGGTGTATGAGCAGTTTCGTGAATATGGAATCGAAATAGAAGATGGCATGATTGTCTTAAACAGATCGATTACAGCGAGTGGTAAAAGTATTTGCCGGGTTAATGGAAAGTTAGTCACGTTAGCCATTTTAAAAGAATTCGGTAAAACATTAATCGATGTACACAGTCAACACGAAACCCAATCTTTGATGGATAAGACACATCATATTGAGTTACTTGATATGTCTGCACCCGAACATATTGAAAAACAAAAAGAAGAATATCTACAGTTATATAATCGTTATCTTGAATTGAACCAGCGTTTTAAAAAATGGAATGAGAATGAGCAAGAATTGTCACATCGATTAGACTTATTAGAATTTCAAAAACAGGAATTAGAAAATGCCCAACTCTCTCCAAATGAAGACACTGAGCTTGAAGAAGAGCGTTCTTATTTAGTAAATTATGAAAAGATACATCATGGATTACAAACAGCTTACAATGCTTTATACGGTGAATTAAAAGGTGTAGAGTGGTTAAGAATTGCTGAACAAGCATTACAGGAACAAAAGGACTTGGATCCTTTTATTAAAGAAAAATCTGAGCAAATGACCAATGCCTATTTTGCTATTGAAGAGCTCACATTTGATATAAGAAATTACAGTGATTCTTTACAATATGACGAGGCAAGGTTGAATGAAATTGAGGCAAGACTAGACGAAATCAATCGTTTGAAAAAGAAATACGGTCCTTCAGTAAATGAAATGTTAGAATATCTTGCGACAATTGAGGAAGAATTAGAACAGATTACGAATAAGGATTCACATCTTTCTAAGTTAGAAGAAGAGATGAATCATACATTGCAAGATGCCTATCTCGAAGCAAAATTATTGCATGAATTACGTGTGAAAGCTGCTGAAAATTTGACAGCAGCCATTCATCAAGAATTGAAAAGCCTATACCTTGAGAAATCTGAATTTCGTATTTCATTTGAAACAGAGATTTCAGCAAACGATGAGGAAAATATGGAAAAAGTACTCAATCACACCATTAAGCTACATCACAACGGATTGGATAATGTCCAATTCTTAATCTCCACAAACCAAGGTGAACCCCTTAAAGAACTTAATAAAGTTGCTTCCGGTGGTGAATTGTCACGTATTATGCTTGCACTTAAAACAATTTTTTCAAAACATCAGGGTGTAACAAGTGTGATTTTTGATGAGGTGGATACAGGAGTAAGTGGACGAGTTGCTCAATCTATTGCTGAAAAAATATATGAAGTCTCGATTGGTTCGCAAGTTCTTTGTATTTCACATTTACCTCAGGTTGCTGCTATGAGTGACCATCATAAGCTCATTTTAAAAGTCGAAAAAGAAAATCGAACAGCCACAGTTGTAGAAGATTTAGCCCCAGAGAAAAAGGTTGAAGAACT